>CAZCVB010000152.1:0-5924 GCA_964501805.1 uncultured Desulfobacteraceae bacterium
CATCGTCATCGTCGGCACTTTTGATTCCAAGGGGGAGGAACACCTGTTCCTCAAAAGAGCGATCGAGGGGAAGGGCCTGCCGACCCTTACCATCAACGTGGGGACCGGCGGGCCTTCCCCGTTTCCGGCCGATCTCGACCTGTACCGGGCGGTCATAAAGGGAAACGCGGCGTTGTCCGGGGACCGGGATGCGGCCATCCGGACGGTTCTGTCGGAGGCCCGCAGGCGGATCCGGGAGTTTCATGACCGTGGGCGGGTCCGCGGGATCATATCCGCCGGCGGCGGCACCGGCACCCACCTGGGCACCGGGATCATGCGCGCGCTCCCCATGGGAATCCCCAAGGTGATGGTTTCCACCGTGGCCTCCAGGGACATGTCGGTGATCGTGGGGACCCGGGACATCACCATGATGCACACCGTGGTGGATCTTCTGGGCGTGAACAGCATCTCCGGCGGGGTCCTGGACCGGGCCGCGGCCGCCGTGTGCGCCATGGCGCGGGCCGCGTGGCGGCCCCGGACCCGGAAAAAACGCATCGCGCTCACCATGTTCGGGTTTATCACGAAAGCGGCCGAGGCCGTCAGGAAAGAACTGGAGGGAAGGGACTACGAGGTGATCGCCTTTCACGCCAACGGCACCGGGGGAACGGCCATGGAGGAACTGGCGGCCCAGGGCCTTTTCGAGGGGATCCTGGACCTGGCCACCCATGAACTGGCCGACGAATTGATGGGCGGTTACTGCCGCGGGATCGGTCCTCAAAGACTGCGGCCGGTTCCGGGGGAAAACCCGGTTCCGCGCCTGGTGGTGCCCGGCGGACTCGATTGCGCGGTCCTGGAATTTACGCGGGACGCCGTTCCGGACGCGTACCGGGACCGGAAGGTCTTTTTCTACGATTTCCGGTCCGCCGTCCGGCTCAGTGAGGAAGAGACCCGGTTCCTGGCCCGTCAACTGGCACAAAAGCTCGGCCGGGGCGCCGGGCATACGAAGGTCCTGATCCCCGAAAGGGGGTGGTCCGAGGCGGACCGGGAGGGCGGGCCCCTGTATGACCCTGCGACGGGGGCGTCGTTTTCCGCGGAACTGAGGCGGGAACTGGACCCCGGCATCGAGGTGCGTGCGGCGGACCTTCACATCAACGACCCCGCCTTTGCCGTGCTCGCCGCCCGCCTGATGGACGGGATGGTCCGGGACGCTACTTCCCCTTGAAATCCGGGACGCGTTTTTCCTTAAACGCCCGCAGCGCTTCCACCAGGTCTTCGGATGGGAGAAGGGCGGCGTTTTTCTGGGCCACGTACGCAAGGCCGGCTTCCACTCCATGGTCCCGGCTGTAAAGAATGACATCCTTTACCCCTTCCACTGCGAGCGGCGAACACGCGGCGATTTCCCGGGCCAGTTTTTCCGCCGTTTCATACAGGTGGGCCCGGTCCTCGCACAGGTGCGTGATGAATCCCATCCGGAGGGCCTCCTCCGCCGTAAAATCCCTCCCCGTCAGGGCCAGTTCGCGGAACCATCCCTCCCCGATGATGCCCGGAAGCCGCTGGAGGGTCCCCAGGTCCGCCACAATGGCGATTCGCGTTTCCCGGATGGAAAAAACAGCGTCGCGGGCGGCCAGGCGGATGTCGCATGCGCTCAAAAGATCGACGCCCCCGCCGACGCAGTGGCTGTGCGCGGCGGCGATCACCGGCTTCCGGCACCGCTCGACCGCGGTCATGGCCGCCTGCAGCCGCCGGATGGTCCGGCGCATCTTTTCCCTGCCGGCCACGCCGGACGCCTTCATCAGCCCGTCCAGGGCGTTGAGGTCCATGCCCGCGGTAAAACTCTTCCCTTCCGCCCGGATCACCACCGCCCGGATGTCCGGGTCCGCGTCAAAGTCCCGGAAGCGCCGGAGGAGTTCCTCGAAAAAAACCATGTCCATGGCGTTTCGTTTTTCAGGCCGGTTGAGGATCAGCCATGCGACATGCCCGTCTTTTTCCACCCTGAACGGAGGGTTCTCGGTCATCGATTTTCTCCTCGGTTGTGTGTATCGTGATTTTTCCCGTGTTCCGGAGCGGTCGTGTCCGGCAATTCCGGCCCGAAGCGGCCGGAACCGGCGGGACCGATGATCACGAAAGGCCCGCCGCCCCGGGGAAACCGAAAAAAGGGCACCCCCAAGGATGCCCCTTCCTGTTCCGGGAAATCCCGGTATCAGCCGTCCAGCTTGGAGAGCAGTTCCGCCGTGACCTCTTTTACCCCGGGCCTCCCGTCCAGCTCGATGATCCGGGGAACGCCCCCGTTTTTCGCGGAGAGATCCTTGAAAAAATTGCAGGCCGCCATGGTGCCGGTTTCGGTGTCGTAGTAGATATCGTGGCGCTGGTCGATGGCCGCCTCGTCCTGGTCGTCCGAACGGGTCCTGAGATCACCGCCGCAGACCCGGCACTTGTCGCCGTTCGGCTTGATGGCGTCGATGTAGATGTTGTTGGGGTGGTTATTGTCGTTGACGCACAGCCGCCGGCCCATGATCCGGTTCTTGGCGATCTGCCGGTCCAGCACCATGTCGATGACCACATCCACGGCGATACCTTCCGCCTTCAGCGCCGCATCCAGGGCCTCGGCCTGGGCGAGATTCCGCGGGAACCCGTCCAGGAGCCAGCCGTTCTTGCAGTCATCCGCCTTGAGACGGTCGAGAATCATGGGGATGGTGATTTTGTCCGGCACCAGTTCTCCCCGGTCGATGTATTCCTTTGCCTCTTTTCCCAGTTGCGTGCCGCGTGAGATGTTGTCCCTGAAAATGACGCCCGTTTCAATGTGGGGAATGCCGAATTTTTCCTTGATAACGGCCCCCTGGGTCCCCTTTCCGCTACCGTTCGGGCCAAAAAACAGTATCTTCATCCGTTCCTCTCCTTTGATCCCGCTCATGGTGGTCTCCGCTTCCGTCCACGCGGGTCCCGGGCGTTTTCGCCCGGGGTCGGCCTGTTCCGGTCCGGATCGCCCGGCGGGTTTCCGTTCCCGCCACGGAAGGGGGAGCACTTGTTGACAAACAGGGACAAAATATGCCAAAAGGGACGCCCTGTCAAGGCGTCAGGCCAGGAAGGCGGGCATGAGGTCATGCCCGTTTTTGTAGAAAAGCGGGGATCTTTCCGCGTGTGCCTCGGTAAAGCCGTCCCCGGCGGCGGAAGCGTCGAGTTCCTTTTTTCCGGCCCAGGCGAAGGGCGCCGGTTCCCGGGTATGGGTCCGCCGGGAGATGGGCGTGTAATGATCGCTGGCCACCATGATCCGGTAATCCCCGAACCGCCGGAGTCCCTCCAGTACCGCTCCCACCACCTTTTCGTCAAAGAGTTCGATGGCCCGGATTTTTTCCTCCGCGTTACCCCCGTGACCGGCCTCGTCAGGGGCCTCCACGTGGACGAACACGAAGTCGAGCCGTTCCAGGGCGTTGATGGCGGCGGCCGCCTTTCCGGGGAGGTTGGAATCCAGGTAACCGGTGGCCCCCTCCACGAAGATCGGTTCCAGGCCCGCATAGATACCGATCCCCTTCAGGAGATCCACGGCGGAGATGACGCCGCCGGACAGGCCGAATCTCCGGGAAAACGGCGGAAGCTGCGGCGCCTTTCCCTGGCCCCACAGCCAGATGGAGTTGGCCTCGTTCAGCCCCCGGGCCCGGCGTTCGCGGTTCACGGGATGGTCCCGAAGGATGTCCCATGACGACCGGATGAGCCCACGGACCGGGTCGTTCGCGTCATGGTTCAGGTAGGCGGCCATATTTTGGTCCAGGACGTCGTGGGGGGGGATGGTTTCCGCGTTCACCGGCCCGCGCTCCCATACCATGAGGTGGCGGTAGGCCACGCCGGCATGGATCTCTATGCCGGGGAGCTTCAGCGCGTGTTTCAGGTGCGCCACCAGGGCCCGGCCCTCTTCGGTGGTGATGTCGCCCGAACTGTGGCTGAGCATCCGGATTTCCCCGTCCGATCGGTGGTCCAGCGTCACCAGGTTCATGCGGAAGGCAACGGCTTCGGGGGCCAGCCGGACGCCCATGCTGGCGGCCTCGAAAGGGGACCTGCCCGTATGAAAGCGGCCGGGATCGTAACCCAGGAGCGACAGGTTGGCCACGTCGCTCCCCGGCTCCATGCCGGGGGGAATGGTGGTGACCCGGCCGATCCGGCAGGCCGCGATCCGGTCCATGTGGGGGGTTTGCGCCGCCTCCAGCGGGGTCCGGCCCCCGAGTTCGGGGACCGGGTAGTCGGCCATGCCGTCGCCCACCAGCAGGATGAATTTTGTTTTTGCCCCGGGTCGTTCCATTTCAACTGGTTTTTCCGGTCCGCGGGACGCCCTGCGTCCCGGCCTCCACCCGGATCATGATGGTCCTGTCGGTCAGGATGTCCAGCCCGTCCATCAGCGACAGGGCCTTTTTTACGTTGCTCTCGCGGGCCTCGTGGGTCAGCATCACGATGGGAACCGACCCGTTGATCTTTCGTCCCTTCTGGATCACGGACGAGATGCTGATCTCCTGGTCGCCCAGGACCCCGGAGATTTTCGACAGGACCCCGGGGTTGTCCTTGGCGGAGAACCGGAAATAATAGGCCGAGGTGAGAGCCGACATGGGCTGAATGGCGACCGCCTCCGCCGGGGGACGCACATGGGCCAGGGGAGGGGTGAACCCGTTCCGGCCCGCCCGGATCCGGCGCGCCAGGTCCATGATGTCGGAGACCACGGCGCTGCCGGTGGGATCCTTTCCAGCGCCGAGGCCGTAATACAGGTTGGGGCCCACGAAGTCGCCTTCAATGTAGATGGCGTTGTAGGCCTCGTTCACATTGGCCAGGATATGCCCCTTGGGCACCATGGCCGGATGGACCCGCGCCTCCAGGGCGTCGCCCTGCCGCCTGGCGATGGCCAGGAGCTTGACGCTGTACCCGAAATCTCCCGCGTACCGGATATCGTCCGGCGTCAGGGCGGTGATGCCCTCCCGGTAGATATCCCTGAAGGAGACCGGTGAACCGAAGGCGAGGGAGATCAGGATGGCCAGCTTGTGGGCCGCGTCCACCCCCTCCACGTCCAGGGTGGGGGGATCCTCGGCAAACCCCAGGTCCACCGCGTCCTGGACCACCCGCGAATAGGGCGCTCCCTCCCGGGTCATCCGCGTGAGGATGTAATTGGAGGTCCCGTTCAGGATCCCCATGATGGTGGTGAAGCGGTTGGCCGAAAGGCCGCCCTTCATGGCCCCGATAACCGGAATCCCGCCGCCCACGCTGGCCTCAAAGGCCAGGCCCACGCCGCAGCGCTCGGCGCTTTGGTAGATCTCCGGCCCGTGCTCGGCCAGGAGGGCCTTGTTGGCGGTGACCACGTGCTTGCCGTTTTCCATGGCCCTGAGGATGAACCCTTTCGCCGTATCGAGCCCGCCCATCAGTTCCACCACCACGTCGATGGCGGGGTCGTCGATGATCTCCATGGCGTCGCGGGTCAGCACGGCGGGGTCCACGGCCACGCCCCGGTCCCTCTCGATGTCGAGATCCGCGATCTTCTTCACCGCCACATCCGCCCCGACCCGGGCGGAGATGATCTCCCGGTTGGCGGTCAGGACCTGGTAGGTCCCGGTGCCCACGGTGCCGAAACCGATGATTCCCACGTTGATTTGAGACATTTCATCCCCCGGTGCCCGTTTCAGGAAGGCGTCCCGCCGCCGTCTCTCCGGCCGGGACGCCCGGACGTGTCACAGGATATGCCGCAGGCCCCGGACGGCCTGCCGGATGCGGTGCGGGTTCTCCACCAGCGCGAAGCGGACATAGCCGTCCCCGTACTGTCCGAATCCGATGCCGGGCGAAACGGCTACCTTCGCCTTTTCGATGAGCATCTTGGAGAATTCGATGGATCCCATCTCCTTGAATTGTTCTGGGATCTTTCCCCAGACGAACATGGTGGCCTTCGGCTTTTCAATCGACCATCCGATCCGGTTAAG
>CAZCVB010000153.1:0-5892 GCA_964501805.1 uncultured Desulfobacteraceae bacterium
GGAGGCGGACAAGGGCTGTATCTCCCGCCCCTTGAGGCGTTCAATGCTTTTGATGATACCCCGTTGCCTGCGGCGGGGGAGTTTATTCCCCGCCGGAAAGCGGCCAGGTGTTCAACGGCGTGTAAACGGCGCCGCCCGGTTTCAGGTCACTCCTGAACAGCACCAGTTCGTTCACGGCACACATGGGGCTCTCCACATCCCGGTATCTCCGGAGCGCCTCCCCCAGCAGGGGACCGGGTCCCCCTCTCTTTTTCCGGAACCGGCCCAGGGTCAGGTGCGGGCTGAACCGGCGGTTCTCCCGCCGGACCCCGAAGGGGCGCAACACCTCTCCCACGGCATCCCTGAACGCGGACAACCGGTCCATGTCGCCGTCCACCCCCGCCCACAGGACCCTCGGGTTGCGAGGGCTCCCGAAAACGCCGATCCCGCGCAATCTCACGCGAAAGGGGCCGAACCCCCGGCACACCCCTTCCACCCCGTCCGCCATGGCGCAAAGGGCGGTTTCCGGCATATCCCCCATGAACACCACGGTCAGGTGAATGTTCTCGATCCTGACCCACCGCATCGTCAGCGGCAGGGATTTCAGGTCTCCGCATATGGGGCCGATGGTTTCCCTGATCTGCTGGGGCAGCTCAAATGCCAGGAAGGAACGGATCCCCATTGAGGTACCTTCTGATGTAATCCAGGGCCATGGTGGAGGCGTTTTGTTTTACCTGGTCGCGGGTTCCCCGGAATCGGTATTTACCGGAAAAGACCTCCCTGCCGGCCGCCAGGGCAAGGTGAACCGTCCCCACGGGTTTCTCCCTGCTCCCGCCGTCCGGACCGGCAATGCCGGTTACGGCCAGCGCCATGTCCGCGCCATGCACTCCCCTGGCACCTTGGGCCATCTCCCTCGCGGTCTCATCGCTGACCGCCCCGTGCGCCCGGAGCGTCCCGGGACGGACCCCCAGGAGCGCGGTCTTGGCCGAGTTGGAATAGACGATGACCCCCCCGGTGAAATACCGTGAACTGCCGGCGACGTTTGTGAGGCGGTGCCCGATAAACCCGCCGGTGCATGATTCGGCCACGCACAGGGTCAACCCCTTTTCCGAGAGCAGCCGCCCCACCACCGATTCCATGGTGTCTTTTCCCATGGCAAAGACATAGCCACCAACCCGGCGACGGATCTCCTCTTCCACGCGGGACAATTCGTCGGCTACGGACCGCGCATCATCCCCCCGGAGGCTCAGGGTGATGTGGTTTTCGGGAAACCGGGGATAGAACCCCAGGAGCACGTTTCCCGTCCTGCCGGATAGATCGTCCAGCCGTTGCGCGATTTCCGGCTCGGTAAGACCGTACAGTTTGAGAACGCGCCGGCGCATCACCGGGGCCTCCCGGAAGCGCTCCTGCAGGTCCGGCAACACGAATTTGTCCATCAGGTTCCGCATCTCCTCCGGAACGCCCGGCAGGAAATAGAGCGGAATCCGATTTTCAACCAGGTAAAAGCCGCAGGAGCTGCCCTCGGGGTTCAGCATCCGGGATCCCTCCGGGGTCCAGGCCATTTTTTCCAGAGGAGGGGTCATTTCCATCCCCCGCTTCCGCGCGTGGCTTTTTATCCTGTCGAACATCTGCCGGTCCAGGCAGAGGGGCCGATTGAGGGCGCGGGCGGCGATTTCATTGGTGATATCGTCGGACGTGGCACCCAGGCCTCCTGTGACGATCACGAAACGGGAACGTTCCAGCGCGCGCGTCAGGGTCTCGGAGAGCATCTCAAAATCGTCCCCGACAAAAGTAATCCGCACTACCTGGAATCCCGCGGCCGTCAATCTTCCCGCCGCGTACCAGGCGTTTTGGTCCTGGACGCTGCCGGACGTCAGTTCATTTCCGGTCGTGACGATTTCGCCGTGCATTTCACTTTTTCCTCCGGCCCGTCCGTGCCGCCGGCGCCCGAAACCGCGGGCTCACGCGCCGGGGAACAGATCCCACAGGAAAACGATGACGGCGGCCGCGGCCGACGCGTAGAGACCGGCCAGCAGGTCATCCATGACGATTCCGAATCCGCCGCCCAGCCGTTCCACCCGCTTGATGGGCCAGGGCTTCAGGATATCGAAAAAGCGGAACAGCACGAAGCCCAGAAGGAGATACGTTCCTCCGGGCGGAAGAAAGAAAACGGCTGTAACAAAGCCCGCCGCCTCGTCGATTACCACGGCGGGGGGGTCCGGCGTCCCGAGCAGTTCCCCGGCCCGGCCGGAAACGAAGACCGCCGCCGCCGTGAGGATGAAAAGAATCAGGCCCCTGGCCACCATGCCCGCATGGGCGGTGATGAGGACCAGCGGAACGGCGGCCACGGTCCCGGCGGTCCCCGGGGCGACCGGGAAGAGGCCCGCCCCGAACCACGTGGCGAGAATCAGCGCGGCCTTGCCCGGGGCATCGGCCCCGCGGTAGGCGCGCCGGAAATCCAGCTTATCAAATTGAGGTTGCGGCATCAAGAAGCGATTCCCCGGCCGTCTGGAATGCACGGCCCGGACAGGGTGTCCCGTTTTTTCTCAAGTTTTTCCGGTTTCTCCCGGAGACGCGGGTCCGGGGCGCAGGCCGGGGTATTTTTACTCCGTCGCCCGGTTCAGGGACATGACCCACTCAAAGACTTGCCTCAGGGGCAGGCCGTGCTTCAGGGCGATCTTCCGGCAGGCCTCATATTCCGGAACAAAGCGGGAGACCCCGTCTTCCTCCATGACTTTTTTGACCCGCAGTTTTCCCCAGGGGCTGTCCACTTCCTGCTCCACCCGTCGCCGGACTTCCCGCCGGCTGAACCGGAACCGGACGCCGAGGGTGGCGGTCTCCCTGAAAAGAACCCGGATGAGTTCCTTCTTCCTGTCCGGCCGGCCGATCACCTGGACCTGGACTCCGGGCCGGTTCTTTTTCATCTGCACGGGACAGAACGCCACGTCCAGGGCCCCGGCCTCGAAGAGGCGTTCCATGAGATATCCCAGCCATTCCGGGGAGGCGTCGTCCACGTTCGTCTCGAGCACGACCACCGTGTCCGTTCCCGCTCCCGGCTCCGGGTCCCCGATGAGAATCCGGACCAGGTTGGGCCGGTCTTCCAGATCCCGCGCCCCCACACCGTAGCCGACCTTCCGGATAACCATGGACGGCATGGCGCCGAAAGTCGAAACCAGGTGTTTCACCAGGGCGGCACCGGTGGGGGTGACCAGTTCGTGCGCCACACCACTGCCGAAAACGGGAATCTCTTTCAAAAGGGCGACCGTGGCGGGCGCGGGGATTGGAATCATGCCGTGGGCGGTCTTTGTGAATCCGGAGCCCAGCGGCAGGGACGAGGCGGAAAGGGAATGGAGCCCCATCCGCTCCAGCCCGAACACACAACCCACGATATCGATGATCGAATCCACGGCCCCGACCTCGTGGAAATGGACCTCGCCGGCGGGCCGGTCATGGATCTTTCCTTCCACCTCGGCCAGATCCCTGAAGATGGCCATGCACCGGTCTTTGGCCGCCCGGCTCAGATCTCCCCGTTCGATGATCCCCAAAACGGCTTCCAGGTTGCGGGCGGGCCCGGCCGTCTCCTCCGCGCGGACAAGAAACCGGGTACCGAAGATCCCGTGCCGCGCCTCCCGGGTGATTTCGAGCCGGTACCCGCCGAGAGGGAGGCTGTGGAGGCATGCTTCCAGGTCATGGGCGGGAAGGCCCGCGTCTATGAGACTTCCCAGAAACATGTCCCCGCTGATGCCCGAAGGGCAGTCGAGGTAGCCTGTTTTCATGGTGAGGGGTCTTCCTCCGGGAGTTCGGGGTCCCGCATCCGGGGAAGGAACGGCGGGCGCAGACAAAAGGCCCTGCCCCGGGGCAAGGCCTTTTCCGTCGCCGTCGTGCCGGCCTACAGGACCTCCGCAATCAATTCGGAGATGTCCTTGATCACGATTTCGTCTTCCCTGTTGGTGGTCTTCCGGCTGTCTTCCAGCATGGTGATGCAATAGGGGCAGGCCGTTGCCAGGATCTCCGCGCCCGTCTCACACGCCTCTTTCACCCGCAGGTCGGAAAACCGCCATTCCGGCTTGGTCTCCATCCAGAGGCGTCCCCCGCCGCCGCCGCAGCACAGGCTGTCTTTCCGGATATTCTGCATTTCCACGAGCCCGTTCCCGGTCACGGCATTGATCAGTGCCCTCGGTTCGTCGTAGATCTCACAGTGCCGGCCCAGGTAGCAGGGATCGTGGTAGGTGACCTTCTTCTCAAGCGGCGCGGAAAACGTCAGTTTTCCCTCTTCCACGAGCGCGGACAGGAGTTGGGTGTAATGAACCACCTCGAATTCTCCCCCCAGTTCGGGGTATTCCCGCGTGAAGGTATAAAAACAGTGGGGGGAGGTGGTGATGATTTTTTTTACCCCCTTGTCCGTGTACAGCTTGATATTTTTCTCGGCCGAACTCATGAAGAGTTCCTCGTCCCCGATTTTCCGCATGGACTCGGCGCAGCAGCGTTCCTCGTCCCCGATGATCCCGAAACTGACACCGGCGGCCGACAACACCTTCACCATGGACCGGGCGATGTTCTGGCTCCTGGCGTCATAGGCCGAGGTACAGCAGACGAACAGGAAATATTCCTGGCTCCCGTCGAACACCGGGACCTCCATGTCCTTTATCCAGGCCGTCCGCTTTTCCGCGGGCTCGGACCACGGGTTCCCGTTGCTGTGAACACTGCCGGTGGCCGTCTTGAGCACGCCCGGAATGGCGCCTGTCTCGGCGATCATGGCCCGCATGGACCGGACGATATCGATGATAGTGACCCCTCGGGGACATTTCAGCACGCACTTGTTGCACGTGGTGCATCCGTACAGCACGTCGGCCGACTCGTATCCCTCCACGCCCAGCTGGGCCATGCGGATCAGACGACGGATATTGAAGGGACCGTCCACGATGCGCCAGGGGCAGGATCCGGCGCACATGCCGCACTGCATGCAGAGGTTTAACTTTTCCGCGCCCATGGCCACCAAGGCCTCGTTCACTTCATAAAAGGGGGTCACTGCTTCCATTTTAATGGGTACTCCTTTCGCTGGATTGGGGGACCGGGTCCTCTCCCGGGCGACGCGACCGCCCGCCGTGAAACCTTATGGCCGCGCAACCGCCTCGGATCCCCGGGTACAGGGTCCGGATTGTTACACTGTCATGGATGGAATGTGATTTTTTTAACAAAGCATTCTTTCAATGTCAACACGTGATTCCGGCTGTAAAATCACGGGGTTCAAGCGGAACTCCCCCGGGTCCCAACAAAGTTCAACCGGCCCGAAGCCCGCCGGAAAGGGGAGCGCTTCCCGGTGGTCCTCAAAAGGCCCCCAGCTGGCAGGCGGAGATCTTTATCTTCAGGGCCTCGCAGGCGCCCGAGACCGTCATCTTGCCCAGATCGAGATCCCGCGCGATGTCCCAGGCCCTGGCGCAGGGGAGCCGCCCGTCCACCAGGGCGGCCCGGATGGCCGATTCCAGGTTTCCGGGCACGGTTTCCAGCGGTTTCACGATCCGTTTTTCGGGCCAGTGTCCGTAGAGGCCCATCTGGCACTTCACCATGCGGATCTCAAGAAAATCCATGGTGAAACCCACCTCTTCCGGGGGGACGTCCAGGTCGCGGGCGATCCGGTGGGCCGCGGCGCACGAAAGCGTTCCGTCCACCGCCTTTTCCTTCACGGCCGCCGTGACGTCGGGCCTGGGCTTTCGGGTCTCCGGGTGTTTTTTTGAAAAATGGCCTTTATCTTCATGCGTCATGGGATTTCTCCTCCCTCTGTTCCGTTACCGGTCCCCGCCGCCGGTCCGCCCGGGCTTTCCCCGGGGGCCGGTCGAAAGCGGCATGGATGGATTCATGTTTGTTTTTCTCATGAATCGTGATATTTTTCAACAGCGTGAAATTGCGGCTGCC
>CAZCVB010000154.1:0-5805 GCA_964501805.1 uncultured Desulfobacteraceae bacterium
CCGGGAAAAGCACCATCAGCCGACTTCTGGCCGAACGTCTCGGGTTTGTCTACCTTGATACGGGGGCCATGTACCGGGCCGTGGCCCTGGCCGCCGGGCGGAAGGGGATCCCCCTCGATGACGGCGAATGCCTGGAGGCCCTGTGCAAGGAGATTGATCTTTCCATCGACATCAGCGGAGGGAG
The DNA here is from genome assembly GCA_964501805.1 of uncultured Desulfobacteraceae bacterium. Lineage (GTDB taxonomy): Bacteria > Desulfobacterota > DSM-4660 > Desulfatiglandales > Desulfatiglandaceae > CAZCVB01. Next base: position 185 of record CAZCVB010000154.1, read on the forward strand.
GCCGCGGTTTTTCCTGGACGGGGAAGACGTCTCCCGCGCCATCCGGACCCCTGAAATGGACATGGCCGCATCCAGGGTCTCGGCGGTTCCGGAGGTGCGGAAGGCCATGACGCGCCTCCAGCGGCGGATCGCGGCCGGCATGAACGTGGTGGCCGAGGGACGGGACATGGGAACGGTGGTCTTTCCCCGCGCCGCGCGGAAATTTTTTCTCACCGCCTCCCCGGAGGTCCGCGCGGACCGGCGGTACCGGGAACGCCTGGCCCGGGGCGAGCGCGTGACCCGCGAGTCCGTGGCGGCCGAACTGGAGGCGCGGGACCGGCAGGACCGGACGCGGAGCGTCGCGCCCCTGCGACCGGCCGGGGACGCGGTGATCATCGACTCCAGCCGTCTTTCACCGGAAGGGGTGGTGGCGGAAATCCTGCGCCACCTGGATGTCCGGTCATGAGGATGAGGGTTTTCGAGGAAAAGGGGGCCGCGCGTGATGGGAATCATGACGGGATAGAAAATAAATGGTTGAAGTTGGACGTCATCTCTGATAAAGCTGTTAAATTAGGCAAAAAGTAAACATAAAATTCGGGGGGAAGGCAGGTTAATGGAAAATTCGACAGGCAACATGAACACAGACAGCATGAACGAAACCGCGGAGAACACCCGCAGCTCCGATGAACCGGTGGTCCCGGTTCAGGAAGACGAAGAGATCGTCGAGGAGATGATGGATGCGGAGGAGGAACCGGAGGACGAGGAGAGCTTTTCAAAATTATACGAAGACAGCCTCAAGCCGATCCAGGAAGGGGAGGTGATCAAGGGCGAAATCGTCCAGATCGACAAGGAGTATGTCCTGGTGGATATCGGGTACAAGTCCGAGGGCCAGATCCGCATTCACGAATTCATCGATTCGGAAGGAAACCTCACGGCCCAGGTGGGCGACGAGGTGGAAGTCCTCCTGGAGAGGAGGGAGAGCGATGACGGGACCATCATCCTTTCCAAGGAGAAAGCGGCCAAGATAAAGATCTGGGACGAGATCAGGGAGATCTACGAGAATGACGGCCGTGTCAAGGGGAAGATCATCTCCAGGGTAAAGGGCGGGTACTCCGTGGATATCGGGCTGCAGGCCTTCCTTCCCGGGTCTCAGGTGGACCTGCGGCCGGTCCGGGACATGGACGCCATGGTCGGCACGGAACACAGTTTCAAGATCGTCAAGTACAACAAGCGGCGGGGAAACATCGTTCTCTCCCGCCGCGCCATCCTCGAGGCCGAGCGCCAGGCCCTGAGGCAGGAGACCCTGGCCAATCTCGAAGAGGGTGTCATCCTCGAAGGGACGGTCAAGAATATCACGGATTACGGGCTTTTCATCGACCTGGGAGGTATCGACGGCCTGGTCCATATCACGGATATGTCGTGGGGCCGGGTGGGACATCCTTCAGAAGTCCACCAGGTGGGAGACAGGATCTCGGTGAAGGTCCTGAATTTCGACAGGGAAAGAGAGCGGGTGTCGCTGGGCATAAAGCAGCTGACCCCGGACCCGTGGACCGAGGCCGAATCGCGTTTTCCCGTGGGAACCCGGATCCAGGGCCGCGTGGTCAGCCTGACCGATTACGGCGCCTTTGTGGAGGTCCAGGAAGGCGTGGAAGGGCTGATCCACGTCTCCGAGATGTCATGGACCCGCAAGATCCGCCATCCCTCCCAGGTGCTGGCGGTGGGCGATATCGTGGATGCCATGGTTCTCAACATCGACGTGGCCCGAAAGCGGATTTCCCTGGGGATCAAACAGGTGGAGCCGAACCCGTGGGACGTTATCGAGGAAAAGTATCCCGTGGGGACGACCATCGAGGGGAAGATAAAGAATATCACGGATTTCGGAATCTTCATCGGGATCGACGAAGGGATCGACGGCCTCGTGCATATATCCGACATCTCGTGGACCCGCAGGATCAAACACCCCTCCGAGCTGTACAAGAAGGGCCAGGAAGTGCAGGCCGTGGTGCTGAATATCGACAAGGACAACGAACGGTTCTCCCTGGGCATAAAGCAGTTGACTTCCGATCCCTGGGACGAGATCCCCAGGAAATACCAGCCGGGGACCCGGGTCACCGGAACGGTGACCAACGTGACCGATTTCGGCCTGTTCCTGGAGCTGGAAGAGGGCATCGAGGGGCTGGTGCACATCTCCGAAATCCCAAAGGACAAGCATGGGAACCCCATGTCCCGGTTCCAGGTGGACGACGTGATCCAGGCGCGGGTTCTCAATGTGTCCCGTGACGAGAAGAAGATCGGGCTTTCCATCCGGAAGCTGGAAGAAGGCGATGAAAAGGAGATCTTCAGGAGTTACCTGAGCAACCGGAACGAAGCCACCTCCAACCTGGGGGAACTCCTGAGGGAAGAGATGCTCAACATGAACCGCCAGGCCAGGGCCGAAGAGGAAACGGAACCGGATGCCGGGGAGGAACCGGAGGCCTCCGAGCCGGTGACGGCGGACACGGCCGCGGCCGCGCCTGAATCGGCGGATGAACCCGGGACCGGGACGGAAGAGACATCTGAAGCGGAAGAACCTTCCGGCGATCCGTCGCCGGAGGAATCCGTGTAATATCCGGCCGAAGGCGACGCCCGAAGCCCCGGCCCGGGGACCCGGGCGTCGCCCCGATGCCGGCAGGGGCCGTTGCCGCACCTGGTCTCACGCGGGGACCGGTCCCCTTCATCGGCTTTTGTTAGGACAGCCCGCCGTTTGTCGGAACAAAACGGAGTTCCCGGTCCAGCGGGACGGCGGCGGCTTTCCTGCAGCCGCCCCGCCCGCCGCATGTCCGTTCAAAAGGCGGCGGAACCGATTACGATTCCCCTGCCCGGCGGGTCCGCCGGGGCCCCGCCCATCCGAACGGATAAAAAAATGGCAGGAAAGAAACACCCCATACTGACGGTTCTGGTCATCCTGGCCGTCATCGCCCTTTTCCTGGGCGGGACCCTGATGCTCGTCCTCCGGATATTCTCCCCCTCCGCCGACCTGTCCTTCAATGAAAAGATCGGTGTCATTTCCATCGTCGGTCCCATTTCCCGCTCCAGGGACATCACCGCCGAACTCGTCCGCTTGAAAAAGGACAAGGGAATCCGTGCCATTATCCTGAGAATCGACTCGCCCGGCGGATCGGTGGGTCCCACCCAGGAGATCTACCGGGAAATCCGGAAGACCGTCAAGGTGAAGAAGGTCATCGTTTCCATGGGGGAAGTGGCCGCGTCGGGAGGGTATTACATCGCCTCGGCCGCGGACAGGATCGTGGCGAATCCCGGGACCATTACCGGCAGCATCGGGGTGATCATGCAGTTTTTCCGGTTCCGGCAGCTCCTGGACAAGGTGGGCGTCCGCCTCGAGGTCCTGAAGAGCGGGGAATTCAAGGACATCGGGTCTCCGAACCGGGAGATGACCGACCGGGACCGGGAGATCCTCAACCGCTTGATCGGGGATATCCAGAAGCAGTTCGAAGAGGGCGTGGCCCGGGGAAGACACCTTTCAGTGGAAAAGGTCCACCGGATCGCGGACGGACGCATTTTTTCGGGGGCCCGGGCAAAGGAACTCGGCCTGGTGGACGTCCTGGGAAATTTCCAGGACGCCGTGGACCTGGCGAAGAAGATGGCCGGCATCAAGGGCGAAGTGACCCTGGTATATCCGGGGAAACGCAAAAGGGGGCTGTGGGATTACCTCTTCAATCGCTCGGCCGATTCACTGGCCCGGATGATCCAGTCCATGGAGGGCCGGCTGGAATACCGGTGGCGCGGCCTGCCGACCGAGTAGCAGGGGATGCGCGGGATCACCGGAAACAGCTGATATCCCCCTTTCCCTCCCGGATGATTTCGGGGGTGTCGTTGATGAGGGAGACCACGCTGGAGGGGTTCTGAAGCAACACGCCGCTGTCCACCACGATGTCGAGATATGCGCCGTACGCCTCCCTGATGGCATGGGGATCGTCATAGCCCGCGCTGGTGCTGATAATCGGCCTTCCGAACGTCCGAACGATCCCCAGGCAGGTGCGGTTGTCCGGTATCCGGATTCCGACGGTCTTGCGTTTGGTGAGCATGATCTTCGGGACCAGGCGGGTCCCTTCCAGGATGAAGGTATACGGGCCGGGCAGCAGCCGCTTCATGGTCTTATAGGCGTAGTTGGAAACAACGGCATACCGGCTGATCTCCTTGAGGCTGTCCCCCACAAAAGAGAAAGGCTTTTTGAGGGGCCGGTTTTTCAACCGGTAGATGCTCTGTATCCCCTTTTTGTTGTAAAGATCGCACCCGATGCCGTAGAAGGTGTCGGTGGGATACGCGATGAGCCCTCCCATCTCGAGAACCCGGGCGACCCGGTTGATCAGCCGCTGCTGCGGGTTGTCCGGATTGATGGAAAGGATCACGGTTTTTTTGTTCACACCGAAGAATCCGTTTTTGGCCATCTTTTCATCCCGGGGAAGGGACTTTCATCCCTTCCTTTCACGGACAGGGGCCTCCCGGAGGGCCGGCTGCCCGGGAGCACGACGCGAGGAGGATTGATATGGGGGTGTTCATCGGGATTTTCTCCTTTTTGCTGGGCCTGGCCCTGGGGAGCTTCATGAATGTCTGTATCTACCGGCTCCCCCTTGGAAAATCCGTTGTCAGCCCGCCCTCTTCCTGTCCGTCGTGCGGCGAAAGAATCCGTTTTTACGACAATATTCCCCTCTTGAGCTATCTCCTGTTACGGGGGAGATGCCGCGGCTGCGGGAAGCGCATTTCGTGGCGGTATCCCCTCGTGGAGGGCCTGACCGGCCTGCTGAGTCTCGCCCTGTGTATCAGATACGGGTTCGGTTATCAATACCTTATCTTTCTCCTGTTTTCGTGCATGCTCCTCACCATCAGTTTTATCGACCTGGATCACCAGATTATTCCCGATCTGCTGACCCTCCCCGGGATCGTCATCGGATTCGGGGTCGCAACCGCCGGTTTCGTTATGATTCATCATCTTCCTCTCAGGGAGATCCTCTCGCCTGCGGCCGTCCCGGTATACCGCGGCCGTTATTTCACGTGGGGAGACGTGTCCGGTTTCGGGTCGCTGATGGGGATTCTTTTTGGGTACGGCTCGCTCTTTCTCGTGGAAAAAGGCTTTAAACTTCTGACGGGAAAAGAGGGGATGGGCCGGGGTGACGCCAAGCTCCTGGGCATGATCGGGGCATGGATGGGATGGAAATCGCTGCTCCCCGTCCTGATGATCTCTTCACTTTCGGGTGCGGTCATCGGGCTGGTGGCCGGGAGAGGGTTCGGCGTCCGGATTCCGTTCGGGCCTTTTCTCTCCATGGGCGCCCTCGCGTATCTGTTTTTCGGCCCCCAGATGGTTTCCTGGTATGTGCGCCTGTACGTGTGAACGGGAACGGCCCGCGGACCGGGAAGCGCCGGTTGACGGGCCCTGAGTTTCTCAAGGGGATGGCCCTTGCGATTTTCCTTTTACAGCCTGAGGACGCGGATCCTGACTCACCTGGCCTTCCTGATCCTCTCCGCCATGCTCCTCATCAACGTGGTGATGGTAAAGCTCGCGGAAAAGGACCTGGTGGCGGCCAGGGCGCGGGCGGGACGTCTTCTGGTTCATGCCGTCGGCCAGAAGGCAATCGATTCAGGGC
>CAZCVB010000155.1:0-5789 GCA_964501805.1 uncultured Desulfobacteraceae bacterium
GAACTACCACCGTCTAAAGCCGGTGGTATCCGGGCCGCCTAAGTTGAATTCATTTGACGAGGCGATTGGCCATCAAGCTATCGCCTTGAGGCGATAGTAGTTGACTTCCTCCATTTCAACGACTCATTCAGACGATTCACCTGGAGAGCGCCCTTCCGGTTTATCCAGCCGTTCCGATGAAGATCTTTACGCCTTTTCCCAGGACTTGCATTTTCCGCTTCCATCCGGTAAAGGAAGTCCCCATGCAACCGGTATCGGCCATCGGATTCGACCTCTTCAACACCCTTATCACCGTGGAGCGGCACGGCCTTGACGAGGCCCTGATCCGGCTCACCCGGAGTCTTCGGACCGGCGGCGTGCCCGTGGCGCCGGACGCATTCAAGGCGGCCCACCGGAAGGCGGCCCTGAGATTCATCGAAGAGGCCCGCAAGGACGGGAAAGAGACCCATAACCGCTTCTGGATCAGCGCCGCCCTTCGGGACATGGGATACGATATCCCGCCGGATGATCCGCGTATCGCCGCGGCCATCGACGCCTATTTCTCCGCGTTCCTTGACCTCTGCCGTCCCATCCCGGGCACCGCGGAGATGCTGACGGCACTCGGGGACCGTTACCGGATCGGTCTTCTTTCCAACTTCACCCACGGCCCTGCCGCGCGGCGGATCATTGAACGGGTGGGCCTGGGTTCATATTTTCCCGTCATGGTCATATCCGGCGAATTCGGTTTCCGGAAACCCCACCCCGCCGTTTTTCGGGAACTGGTCAGAAGGATGGGAGTGCCTGCGGAAGAGATGCTCTACGTGGGGGATGATCCCGACTCCGACATCGCCGGGGCATACGGCGCGGGCATCCGGCCGGTCTGGAGCCGGTACGTGCGGGACCGGAAAATCCCTTTCGCCCCGGGCATCGGGAGCGAGCAGGGGGACCGGCCGGGCCGTGACGTGCCCGCCATCTCCGAATGGGACGACCTGTTGTCCCTGCTCAGGACCGTCCCGCACCCTTCCCGGTGACCCTTCCGGCCGTGGCGTATATGTTGCCGTAGACGATGAGGCGGATTTCCGGTCGAATGTCGCTGGTGGTCTTCAGGATAATGATATCCGAATACCGGCCCCGTTTTTTTCTCAGGTTCTTCACTGTCAGCAGGTATTCGGGCCCCTCCGGCGCGGCCGTCTCTTCGAGTTTGCATGCCACGTAACGCCCCCGCAGGAGGCGGACCCCGGTGATCCTGAAGGCGTATTTTTTCTCCGGCACGATCCGGACCGGCACGGCTACCTCCCGACCGACAGGTCCGACGAGGTGGACCACCGCCGGCCGGACGCGGGCGAACAATTCCACCCGGCCGAAGATCCGGATCTCCTCTTTCGGTCTTTTGGGATCGTTGGTCCGGATGGTAAGGGCCTTCCGGAGGGTGCGGCCGCCATAGCCCAGGGTCTTGATCCGGACTTGGATGATTCCCTCTCCGCCGGGAGGGATCCGTCTCGGGAACGAGACGACCGTGCAGCCTCACTGGCCGCGGACCCCTTTTATCCGGAGGGGCGCGTCCCCCGTATTTTTCACCACGATATCACGGGTAACCATTACTCCCGAGGGAACGGGGCCGAATTCATACTCGGTGGACGGGAGAAAAAGTGCCGGGGCCGCCGCACAGTATCCGAAGGCGGAAAAGAAAAGCAAAAAGGATCCCCAAAGACCGATCAAAACATGTCTCCGAAACATGGCGGAACGCCTCCTTTGGAAAAATGAAATGGCCGGAAGATAAGCCTCCGGCGCGGGGCACCCCGGGCGGGAGAGGGGGATCGGGGCCCGGGGGATGGCATGCATTAGATGTTTACGGACGCACCTCCCTCCGCGTCCAGTCGCACGGACTCCCGTACCTGGGGGTATTTTTTCACAACGCCCTTGAATTCGGCGGTGATGCGGGCATCACCGGGCATTTCACGGAAAAGGCGGGCGAAGATCTTCACCACCCGGTCCAGTTGTGCCTTGCGGGTGTGGATCCTCGCCATGCCGAGATAGGCGTACTTGTCGTACCCGATGGAAAGGGCCTCCTGGTAATAGGTCTCCGCCTGCTCGAAATCCTCGAGACAGGCGAAGGCGTCGGCGATGCGGGTCAGGGCGACCCTGGGGTTCATGCCGCACTTGATGGCCATGCGCCAGGCGTCTATGGCGGCCTCGTATTCCATGAGCCCCCTGTGGCAGTCCGCCTTTCCATGCCAGGCGTGTGAGTCCCGGGGGCTCAGGTCGAATACCTTTTCGTAATATTCCATGGCCTTTGCGTATTGCCTTCGCCGCCGGTAAATGTTGGCTGCCGAGGTAAGCGCCACCACCGGGCGGCTTGATACCCGGATCACCTTTTCAAAGAATTCCAGGGCCGCGTCGTCGTTCCCCTCCGCGGCGCAGATATCTCCCAGTCCCATGAGGGCGAACGGATCATCCGGGTATCGCTCAAGCGCCCGCCGGTAGTATTTCCGCGCCGATTTGAAATCCTTCTTTCTCCGGTACCCGTCGCCCACCCGCGTCATGACCTTGAAGTCTTCCGGGTAATGATCGAGATAGGTCAGCCAGACCGAAAGGGCCTTGTCAATCTTCCTCTGCCCCCGGTATGCGTCCCCCAGTCCCGCGAGGGCGAAACGGTTTTCCGGGTCGGCGCGGAGGCATCGCTCGTAGTACGCGGCCGCGGCCTCAAACCGACGCGATCTTCGGTTGACATCCGCCATCCCCACCAGCGCATAGGTATCGTCGGGATCGATCTCGAGCGCTTTTGCATAAGCGGATTCCGCCTCCCTGAAGCGCCGCTCCCGCATCATTTTCCTTCCACGCCTGCAAAGGGCGACCAGTTGCTTCCTGATTTCCGGCGGATGCCGCTTCCCCTTGGTCATGCGGTGATTCCCGTTCAATTGCTGGCTGTGTGTATTGGAACGATCCTTGATCCTGCCGGGCGCCTGTCACCGGCATTTTTATCAACAAACCCGCCGGAAGGTCAAGATGTTGCTGATCCGCCGCTGCCCGGTCAGGTCCGGACAGGTGAACCGCCGCAGGCGGCCGGGGTCTTTGATGAGCGAGGGTGTGGCCGGCCGTCGGCCATGGAAGGCACCCGGGTGGCCCGGCCTTTTTGTCCGGCGGCCGCGGGCCGACGGTTACAGCAGTGTCTTGTCGAAGTTGACTTTCATGGCCCGGGCGGGACACGCGGACACGCATAGCTCACATGCGCTGCACCGGTCCCTGTCGAAGACGACCTCCATCTGCGGCCGCACGATATAAAGGGCGCCGGTGGGACACACGGCCGTGCAGGCCCCGCACTGGAAACACCGGTCATCGTCGCGCCGGATGTCCTGGCCGATGTTCTCCACTTTTATCCCGAGGCTTTTGAGATACCGGAGGCCTTTCTGGAAATTTTTTCGATGGCCGCTCAACTGGAGCACCATGAAGCCTTCTTCCCTGGGGTATATGGTTGCTTTGAGGATGTTGAAGGTGAGATCGAAATTCCGGATGAGGTCTGCGGTGATCGGCTTATTCACGACCTTTCGGGGGAACCGCAATGAAACCGTTTTCGAATACATGGGGTGATTCTCCTTCCTCCCTCTTCCGGCCCGAACCGCGGGAACGGGACGGGCGCCCGCGCCTCCGCCCGGCCCCGTTTATTTGCGGTAGCGCTTCATGACCCGTTCAAATCCCGGCAGGGATTTTTCGATGGTCTCATCCGGCACGCAATAGGCGATCCTCATGTGTCCGGGTCCCGCAAAACCGCTGCCCGGGACCGTGAGGATGTTCTCTTCCCTGAGGGCCGCAACGAATTCCGCGTCGTCCGGCAGGGGTGTCCTGGGGAAGACGTAGAAAGCGCCCTGGGGCTTCACGAAGTCATACCCGGAGGCGGCAAGCCCTTCGCAGAGCAAGTCCCTTTTGTGGCGGTACAGGGAGATATCCACGCTTTCCCGAAGCAGATGGGGGATAACACGCTGCATGATCGCCGGCGCGTTCACATATCCCAGGATCCGGTTGCACAGCACCAGCCCCCCTCTCACCTCTTCCCTGTCCGACATGTCCGGGTTCACGGCCGCGTATCCGATCCGTTCCCCGGCCAGGGAAAGGTCCTTGGAAAAGGACGTGACCATGAAGCTTTCAGGGTACGCGTTGAAGATGCCGGGGACCGTAACACCGTCGTAAACGATCTTCCGGTAAGGTTCATCCGAGATCAGGTAAATCGGTTCCCCCAGCCGCCGGCTGTGATGCGTCAGGACCCCGGCCAGTTCCTTCAGCTCCGTCTCGCCGTATACCTTTCCGGTGGGGTTGTTGGGGGAATCGATGAGAACGGCCCGGGTTTTCTCCGTAATTGTGTCCGATATGGCGTCGCAGTCCAGGGAAAAATCGGCCTTTGTGGGCACGGGCCTGGGCACGCCCTGATGATTTTCCAGGTAGTTGTTGTATTCCACGAAGTAGGGGCTGGGGATGATGACTTCTTCGCCGGGGTTGAGAATGGCCTTGAGCACCACGTTCAGCGCCCCTCCGGCCCCGGACGTCATCACGATATCGTCGGCCGTGACCCGCGGGGGGTTGAAGGTGTTCAGGTAGTCGGCCACCGCCTGCCGGGTTTCGGGAAAGCCGGCGTTGGGCATGTACCCGTGACACCCCGGAAGAGCGTCCTGCGCCACCTTTATGAGCACCTGTCTGAAGGCGGGGGGCGGTTCCAGGTTGGGGTTTCCCAGGCTGAAATCGAACACGTTTTCCGCCCCGTACCGGGCCTTTCTTTCGTTCCCCTCTTCGAACATCTTTCGAATCCAGGACGATCGTTCAATCGATTCCCGGATTTTTCTGGAGACCGTCATAACAAGCTCCTTGTGGTATGGTTGAATCCGCGCACCTGACCCGTCCGTCCCGATCCCGCCGGGAAAGACTCCCCGGCCATTCCGGTCAGGGGTAAGCGGGGCGGCGGCCGCCGAAATTTCAACCATAACGGTTTGCCCGTCCTTGTCAACCAAAAAGCACAGGATATGCCCGGAAGGGTTGTCCTGGCGCGGTCGGTACGCTGAATCGCCTTGACAGGGTGTGTCCGTTTTTCTACCTTATTGACGCCGGATGACCGCCGGCGACCCTTCGGGCCGGGTCAGTGGATTTATGCCGTACAGGATCGTATCAAAAGAGGTCTCCAATGAACAAAACAGCCGTGAAAAGAAAGAAGACCATCGCCATTCTGACCGGCGGGGGTGATGTTCCGGGGCTCAATCCCTGCATCAAGACCCTGGTATACCGGGCCGCCAGCGAGGGGATCCGGGTGCTCGGCATCCGGCGGGGCTGGGCCGGGCTCCTGGAATACCGGGAGGGGGAGCCCCTTTCCCGGAAGGGATGCGTCCAGGAGCTGCATCCCCCGGAGGTCCGGACCATCGACCGCTCCGGCGGGACCTATCTTCACACCTCCAGGACCAATCCGAGCGCCGTGAGAAAAAGGGAGGCGCCGGCGTTCCTGAAAAAGGCATTCAAAAAAAAGGACGAGGTGAAGGATTTTACACCCCGCATCCTGAAAAACCTGGAACTCCTGGAGATCGACGCCATCATCCCCATCGGGGGAGACGACACCCTCAGCTTCGCGGATCGGCTGCACCGTGAGCGGTTTCCCGTGATCGCGGTTCCCAAGACCATGGACAACGATGTCTTCGGCACCGATTTCTGCATCGGCTTTTCAACGGCCGTGACCCGGGGTGTGAACATGATCCATGCCCTCAGGACCTGTACCGGGTCTCACGAGCGGATCGCCGTGATCGAACTCTTCGGCCGTTACTGCGGAGAGACGTCCC
>CAZCVB010000156.1:0-5781 GCA_964501805.1 uncultured Desulfobacteraceae bacterium
TCTTCGCCTGAAGGCGAGGGTTTTTCTCCCATTCCCAGAATGGGACAATAAAAGACCGATCCAGATGGAAACCGAATTTTTCTGCCAGGCAGCACCACGGGAGGAAGGCGTCTCCGCCGGGATAGACCGTCGCCTCGACGGGAGGAAAGTCGTAAATCTCCACCCTTCCCGTTACCGGTGATCGGCGAGGACGTCCATGTATGCAACCACCCCGATGATTCCGGGAACATGGCCGATCTTCCCCGGGCTTCGGATACGGCTATTCATCTTAGTCCACATCCCCTCCCAAATAAAGGTCCCGGACCATTTCATTTTGGGAGAGGCCTTCTATCATGTCCTCCAGCGCGATTCGACCGGTCTGGATGACATATCCCCGCGTGGCGATCATGAAGGCCATGTGGGCGTTCTGTTCCACCAGCAGGATGGGGGTTCCTTCCTCGCTGATCCGCGCGACCACGTCGAATATGGTCTCTACCAGGAGGGGCGCCAGTCCCATGGAGGGTTCGTCCAGCAGGAGGAGGCCGGGCCGCGCCATCAGGGCCCTGGCCATGGCCAGCATCTGCTGCTCGCCGCCGGAAAGCGTGCCCGCCACCTGCCGGCTTCTCTCCCGGAGCCGCGGAAACAGCTCATAGACCTGCGCCATGTCCTTCCGGATCTCCCCGGTGTTCCGGCGGATGAACGCCCCCATCTCCAGGTTCTCGGAAACGCTCAGGCGGGAGAAAATCTTCCGGCCTTCAGGCACCTGCGCGATCCCCATGCCCACGATCCGGTGCGGCGGCAGGCGGTCGATCCGCCGTCCTTCGAATTCGATGCGGCCCCGGCGCGGCCGGAGAAGACCCGATATGGTGTTCAGGATGGTGGTTTTCCCTGCCCCGTTGCTGCCGATGAGGGTCACGATTTCGCCTTCACCGACGCTGAGGGATACCCCCCGGATGGCATGGATGTTTCCGTAATAGGTGTGAATATCCCGCACGTTCAGCAGGATCCGTTTCGTATCCGTCATCCGGAGAGGTCCTTTCCCGCCCGGGCCTGCTTTCCCATCCGGGTGCCCAGCCGCCCCAGGTACGCCGTGATGACCGCCGGATCTTTCTGGACCTGTGCCGGTGTTCCCTCGGCGATCTTGACGCCGTGGTCGAGGACCGTGACCCGGTCCGAGACACTCATGACGACCCGCATGTCATGTTCGATGAGCAGGATGGTGAGTCTCAGCGTCGCCCGGATCTTTCGGATAAATCGGATCAGTTCCATTGTTTCCTGTGGATTCATGCCCGCGGTGGGCTCGTCCAGGAGAAGAAGCCGGGGGCCCGTGGCCAGGGCCCTGGCGATTTCCAGCTTGCGCTGATCGCCGTAGGGCAGGTTCCTGGCGAGGAGATCCCCCTGATCGGTCAGTCCCACGAAATCGAGAAGTTCCGCGGCCCTGTTGAAGGCCGTCCGTTCCTCCTCCATGGCGGCCGTGTTCCGGGTAATGGCGCCCCACACCCCCGCCCGCATGCGGCAATGCTGGCCCACCAGGATATTCTCGATGGCCGTCATGTTGTCAAAAAGCCGGATGTTCTGAAACGTACGGGAGATCCCCAGGGCGGTGATGCGGTGGCTCTTGAGCCCGCGGATGCTGCGGCCGTCGAACAGGATGTCTCCCTCGTCTATGCCGTACACGCCGGTGAGGCAGTTGAACAGGGTGGTCTTGCCGGCGCCGTTGGGGCCGATAAGGCCGGCGATCATGCCCGGCTCCAGCTGGAAATCGATACGGTCCAGGGCGGTGAGTCCGCCGAATCGCATGGTCAGCCCTTTTGTCGTCAGGATCGGGTTCATCCGGGACCTACTCCCTGAATTCCATCTTCCGGCGCGTGGACGGGATAAATCCGGTGGGCCGGAAGATCATCATGACCACCAGCAGGCCGCCGAATGCCAGCATCCGGTACTGCTGGACCTCCCGGAGGAACTCCGGAAGGCCGATGAGGACCGCCGCCCCCAGGATCACCCCCGGGATGCTGCCCATCCCCCCGATAATAATCAGGCACAGGACGTTGATGGAGACCATGAGGGAAAAATTTTCCGGAAAAATGGATCCTTGGCGCGCGGCGAATATGGCGCCCCCGATCCCCGCGAAGGAGGCCCCGATGGTAAAGGCGAGCAGCTTGTATTTCAGGATGTTGATGCCCATGACCTCTGCCGCGTCCTGGTCCTCCCGCATGGCGACCCAGGCCCGCCCGATACGGGAATTGTTGAGGCGGTCCGCCACGAACACGGAAAAGAGGATGCCCGCCAGGATCATGTAGTACCACCTGGGCGGGCTGTTGACGGCCAGGTCCCCGAGCATGGGCGGATCGATCCGCAGCAGTCCCCTGGGGCCGTTGGTCACCGGATCCAGGTTGTTCAGCACGATCCGGATGATTTCGCCGAATCCCAGCGTCACGATGGCCAGGTAGTCGCCCCGCATGCGGAGGACCGGGATCCCCAGCAGTGCCCCTCCCCCGGCGGCCAAGGCCACGCAGGCGGGCAGCATGAGCCAGAAGGGCACATGGAGCCCGAACTGGGGAGATGCCGCCAGGGCGTAGGCGTAGGCGCCGATGGCGTAAAAGGCCACGTACCCCAGGTCAAGGAGCCCGGCAAACCCCACCACCACGTTGAGCCCGATCCCCAGCATCACGTAGATGCCGATGTCGCCCAGGACCTGGGTCCAGTAATTTCCGACCAGGGGCGGGAGGGACGACAGGACCAGGATCAGCACGATCCCCCAGGCCCGGGGGGAAAGCCGGTTGAGGGCGGGGAGCCGTGAAAACGAAAAGCCATCCCTCATTTTTCCCCCGCCCTGATTTTTTCCCGTGTCTGCATCCGCCATTTTCATCTCAATAACCGGGCCGCCCGTCAGGCCCTCTCGGAGACCACCTCGCCCAGGATGCCGCTGGGCCGGAAGATCAGGACCAGGACCAGGAGCCCGAAGGCGATCACGTCCTTGTATTGCGCGGGCATGATCAGGACGCCGAAGGCCTCCACCAGGCCCAGGAAAAAACCGCCCACCATGGCGCCCGGCACATTGCCGATTCCCCCCAGCACCGCCGCGGTGAACGCCTTGATTCCCGGGATGAACCCCATCATGTGGTTGATCTGCGTGTAGTAGATGCCCACCATGACGCCGGCGGCGCCCGCCAGCGCGGAGCCGATGACAAACGTGATCAGGATGATCCTGTCCACGTTGATGCCCATGAGGGCCGCCGCGTCACGGTCTTCGGCCACGGCCCGCATGGCCTTCCCGATCCGCGTCTTCTGGATAAACAGGTAGAGCGCCACCATCAGAAAGATGGAGCCGCTGATGATAAAAATCTGGAAGTAGGAGATGCTGAACCTGCCGAAGTCAAGGTACCGTTCCTCTATGACGTCCGGATAGACCTGCATCCGGGCCTTGACCATGAGCATCATGACGTTTTGAAGAAAGATGGACGCGCCGATGGCGCTGATGAGCGGGGCCAGCCGGGGGGCGTTCCGCAACGGCCGGTAAGCGATCCGCTCGAGGACGGCGCCGAGGATGGAGGATACCGCCATGGCCGCAAGGAAAGCGGCGGCGATCGACAGGGCCACGTGCCGCTGGGCGAAGCCGCTCCTCACAAAGAGGCTCAGGACCGCGAACCCGCCGAAGGATCCGAACATGAAGATCTCCCCGTGGGCGAAATTGATCATGAACAGGATCCCGTAGACCAGCGTGTACCCCAGGGCGATGAGGGCGTAAATTCCACCGATGGTCAACCCGTTGATGACCTGGTCCAGAAGGATGTCGGGACTGAAGAGATGGGCCATAATGGGACCGTTGAAACACGTTCAAATCCGTTCACGAAAAACCGGGGGCCGCCGCGCATCCGTAAAAGACCGGGGTCCGGGGCCCTGGCCCGGACCCCGGAAAAAGGTCCGTCTCCTCCCGGTTCCCGCGACCCGGACTCCGGGGTGACGGCCGCCGGTTCCGTCTCTGACGGGCCGTGCCGGGGGTCATGCGTGGGGGATCAAAACTCCAGCTGCTTGAAGTACCGCTTCCCCTTTTCGTCCACGACCTTGTAGATTTTTACCACCGAACCGGTCCGGTCGCCGTTGGCGTCAAAGGCGATCCGGCCGGTGATCCCGTCAAAGGAGGTGGCGGCCACCGCGTCCCGAAGGGCCTTTTTCCCGATGACCAGGGTCCCGTCCGGCTTTTTGACGGCCGCCTTCCCGACGGCCCTCATGAGAACCGTGGCGGCGTCGTAGGCCTGGGGTGAGAAGGTCTGCCGCGGGCCGTAGCGTGTCTCGAAGCGCCTGACCCAGTTGGGATCCGGCTCCTTGGCATAGGTGACATAACATCCGTTGGTGGCCCGCCCCCCGGCCTGGATAAAATCCTTTTCCGTGTAGCATCCGTCGTCGCTCATGAAACGGGTCCTTCTCAGGCCGACCCGTTTCATCTGGCGGGCCACCAGGACCCCCTCGGCGGCCATGCCGCCGAAGTAGATCAGTTGCGGCCTCAGGGGCTTGATCTTGGTCAGGACCGGCGAAAAATCCTTGTCCCCGCGGGTGAGGCCTTCCACGGCCAGGACCGTGCCGCCCCGTTTTCTGATGTTTTTGGCGAAGTCCTCGGCCAGGCTCTGGCCGTAATCGCTCTTGTCGTGAAGCACGGCGACCTTCAGCCACCCCCGCTTCACCACGAAGGCGGCCGCGCGCTCCGCCTGGATCCTGTCGTTCCAGCAGGTCCTGAAAAAGACCGGTATCCCGCGGGCCGTGAGTTCCACGGCCGTGGACGAGGGCGACACCATGAGGACCTTGTACTTGTTGTGGATGTCCGAGGCCGGTTTGCTGCCGCCGCTGCACATGTATCCCACCAGGCCGACCACCAGGGGATCGTTGCACAGCTTTTCGGCGATGGCCACCGACGAAGGACCGGCGCAGCCGTCATCTTCCGCCTGAAGGAGCACCTTGTGTCCCAGGACGGGACCGTTGTCAAGGACGGCCATTTCCGCGCCGTTTTTGATGTCGATCCCCATGCTGGCGTAATCGCCGGTAAGCATGGCGCCCAGGCCGATCTTGACGGGTTTTCCGGCCGGGATGGTGATGACGCCCCATTCATCCGCGTGCGCCCCGAGGGGGAGCAGGACAAGGAAGAAAAGGAGCAGGACCGTTGCAAGACATGTTCTTTTTCCCATGGCTGTCCTCCTTGAGTTGAAAACAGGGCCGCAGCAGTCCATCCTCTGCCCCTCAGGAACCGGCCCCGGCCGTCTTTTCTTTCCGGACCCGGTCCTTTATTCGCTGGATATGGCCCCGGCCCAGGCCCTTGACCTCGCATCCCAGCTCGAAATAACGCCGGATCCGGTCATCGTCCAGGATGCCGAAGCAGTCCACCACCGCCAGGGGGCCGCCGGCCATGCGGACCACCTCGTCCGGCGACAGATCGAGGTAAGGCCGGTGGCGCACCGCGAAAACCACCGCCTCGGAACCCTTGAGGGCCGCTTCCAGGTCCTCGGTCATCCGGAATTCCCCCAGGTGTTCCTGGTTCCGGAAAAATCGCGACCAGCTTGCGCCGGCGGCCGGATAACTGTCCTGTTTTTCCAGCTCCCACCAGTGTTCCACAAAGGGATCGTGGGCCTTCACTTCGGCCCCCATCTCGGTCAGCTTCCGGATAATGATCTCGGAACCGCTGTAGCGGGTATCCCCCACGTCCTCCCGGTAGGAGACGCCCAGGAGCGTGATCTGGGAGGCCGCCACGATCAGGCCCATGTTCCGGAGGGCGTCGCGCACCAGCTGGGCCGCGTGGAGCGCCCGGGTGTC
>CAZCVB010000157.1:0-3687 GCA_964501805.1 uncultured Desulfobacteraceae bacterium
GAAAAAAACCGTTTTTTCCCCGGGCTTCGGAGCTGGGTGGGGTTTGAGCAGGGGGCGGTCTTCTATGACCGTGAGGACCGGGCCGCCGGTGAACCCAAACAGTCTTTCAGGCGCCTGTTGCGCTACGCCCTGGATGCGGTCTTCAGCTTTTCTTACAAGCCGCTCAGGATCATGACAGGTCTGGGCGCCATGGTCAGCATTACCGGGTTTTGTCTGGCATGTGTATTCGTGGTAAAACGGCTCGCCGGCATGGAAACGGCCCAGACCGGTTTTACGACACTCGTAACCCTTATCCTTTTTCTGGGCGGGATCCAGTTGATCGCCGTCGGCGTGATCGGAGAATACCTGGCAAGGATTTACGACGAGGTCAAACAGCGGCCGCTGTATATTATCCGGGACATGCTTGGATTTGACGGCGCCAACGGCCCGCCGGGCCCTTCTTCCCTGTCTTGAGGGTGCGCTGGAAAATGAGGCATTCTTTCCCGCAATCATGGCTTCCCTTCTTCCTGGTTCTCGTCCCCTTCGCCGTCTATCTGGGTACCATGTGCCCGGTGGTCTACCTCGGAGACAGTGGTGAATTGACTGCCGCAGCCTTTTCGCTCGGGATTCCCCATGCAAGCGGATACCCGCTTTACACACTCATCGGGAAGCTCTTCTGCCTCATCCCCCTGGGCAACATCGGGTTCCGGATGAACGTCATGTCCGCCTGTTTTGCGGCGCTGACGGTGTGGCTGGTCTATGCCTTTATCAGGAAGCGATGGGACTGCCCATGGGCGGCCTTTATGGGGGCCTCCCTGCTGGCCTTTCTGCCGGTCTTCTGGTCTCAGACCGTATCTGCCGAGGTCTATTCCCTCCACGTCTTTTTCGTCGCCCTGCTTATCCGGCTGTTGTGGTGGTGGGATGAGAAGAAGTCGTTCTTCCGGCTTGTCCTGTTCGTGTTCGTGACGGGTATCAGCTTCGGCAACCATCTGCAGACCGTGATGCTGGCACCGGCCGTTCTGTTCCTGGTGTTTTCCGGGGACCGGAAACTGGTACTGGAACCCCGGCGGTTCATCATCCTGACCGTTTTTTTTATCCTGCCGCTCTTTCTTTACCTTCTCCTTCCCATCCGGACGGACGCGGGGGCCGCCATTCACTGGGGTGATCCGAATACCCTGGAGCGGTTCTGGGCCCATGTGAGCGCCAGCGCCCACCGTCACGGATATGTCCTGAACAAGAGCCCGGCGGAATACCTGTCCCGGACCATGGACACCTTCCGGTTCGTTTGGTCCCAGTTCGGCGTTGTGCTGCTGTTATCGCTCTGGGGATGGCTGAAATTATCCTCGGCGCGCTGGAAGATCTTCTTCGTCCTGGTGGTGGTGTTTGATATCGTGTACACGGTGTTCCTGAATATCATCTCCCTTGAAGTGACCGCCTTTACCCTGCCGAGCAGCATTGTCCTGGCCGTGCTTGCCGGAGGCGGCGCCGCGGATATCCTGGGGCGGGTCCGCCGCGCCGAATGGGGCCGGGGCCGGTTTGAAACCGCTGCCCGGATCGCCTGTTGCCTGGTTCCCGCGCCGTTTCTGATCCTTAATTTCAGCCTTTGCGATCAGAGCCGCAACTATACGGCCTACGAACATGCCGTCAATATTTTCAGGACCCTTGACAGCGGAAACACCCTGATCCTTGACGGCGACAACAATGTTTTTCCGGTCGTTTACGGTCGCATGGTGGAACGGATGCGATATGACGTGACCCTGTTTGACCGTCATAACCTCTTTTTCAAGTGGTCTCTTGCTCAAAAAGATTTTCATTTCTGCGGGTCCTGGGACGAGTTCCGATCCGTTGTTGAAAAGAAAATCATCCGGGAAAGGGCGGAACAGGGTGTCTGTTTTTCTGTTTTCGCGCCTTTTTCCATTGAGATGCCGCCCGGATATTTCCTTGTTCCGTTTGGTGTCCTGAGCCGGATTATCCGAAATGCCGCCCTTCTCCGGGACAAAACGCCCACGACGGTCTGGCGGTATTATGCGACACAGAGCTATATGGATGATTTTGAGCGGGATTATATGAACCGGGAGGTAGCGGCGGATTTTTGGTTCAGGCGGGGAAAACACCTGGTTCTCCTGGGGAAGCGCGGGGTGGGACTGAAGAACCTCAAAATGGCCTCCCGCATCGCCTATGACGGGACGCGGATCCATTCGGAGCTTGCCGTTTTTCTGGTGGACAACGGTTTTTTTAAGGAGGCCCGCCGGGAACTGGAACAGGCATCCCGCTATCATGAAAACCTGGCCGGCCTTTACAACAACTGGGGATACTATTACAACAAGGTCGGCGACTATAACCGCGCTGAGATGTTTTTCCGGAAGGCCGTATCGAAGGATCCGGGGAAGACGGATTTTTACAACAATCTGGCCCTGGTCCTGTATGAGAAAGGTGAAAAGGGAAAGGCGCTCCAGGCGGTGAAAAAATCCCTTTCCATTGACGGGGATCAGCCGCGGACGAAAAAATTCATGGAGGAAAAGCTGATAAAACAGCCGCCTTCATGAACCGGGTCCGCCCCGCCCGGCGTCATCCCGCCGGGCGGGGCCTGACGCGGATTTCGCGGAGGGCTTCGGGGGTCCGGTCCTTTTGATCCATCGAAGGAGCCGTCCCGCCAGGGCCGGGTTCAGGGATTCCAGCAGATGATATTCCCGCCGTGCCGATTCCAGATCGCCCATGGCCGCCAGGACCCGGCCGAGATGATAATGCGTCGCCGCGCTTCGAGGTTCAAGCAAGAGGGCCTTCCGGAATTCCCTGACCGCCCGGCGGTATTTCCCCTGCTGGGCCAGGACCAGGCCGAGGTTGTTTCGGGCGTTCAGAAAGTCCGGTTTGATCCGCAGGGCCCTCAGGTGGTATTCGACGGCCTGGTCGAATTTTCCCTGTTTTCCAAGAACCACGCCCATATCGCTGTAAGCCCTTTCATCGTCGGGCCGCAGGCGGAGGGCCTCCCTGTAGTGCGCAAGCGCTTCGCGCAGGTGTCCCTGGCGGGCCAGGGCATTGCCCAGTTCGATATGGGCGGCGCTATCCGGGTTGATGCGAAGGGTCGCTTCGAACTGGCGGGCCGCCCCCGTGAAGTCGCATCGTTTCATCAGGGCCTTCCCGAGATTGAAATGGATCATGTGATTCCGGGTGGTCACGCGCAGCGTGTGCCGGTAAAGGGTGACGCTGTCTTTCCAGTACCCGATCTGATGCCGGGTTACGGGGATGAGGGCGGCAACCGCAATGATCCCGGCCACTGGTACGGCAATTTGAAAACGCGGGCGGTTTTTTACGAGAAAAGGGATTCCCCATGCCGCCATGATAAAGATCCCGACAAGGGGGACATAGGTGTAGCGGTCGGCCATGGCCTGGGAACCCGCCTGGACCAGCCCGATGACCGGGACGAGGGTCCCGAGGTACCAGAACCAGCCCACCGGGAGGTAAGGATGATTTTTGGCCTTGCGGACCACCAGAAAAGAGATGGAAACGAGGATCAGGACAAGGCAGAAGACCTGCCAGCCGGGAACCGGTCTTGCCGTGTGAGGGTAATAGACTGCCAGATCATGGGGGAAGATCGTTTTTTCAATATAACGCGCGCAAGAGAGAAGCGCGTTGCCGAGGCGGATATCCAGCGGGAGTTTTTCAAAGGGGATGACCGACCCCCCGTGTCGCTGCGCCAGCAATGTGATC
>CAZCVB010000157.1:3787-5748 GCA_964501805.1 uncultured Desulfobacteraceae bacterium
CCTTCCGCTCCGAAATCCAGGCCACCGATTCCACGTGAAGCGGATGCAGCGCGAACAGGGCCGCCACGAAAGCGCTTCGCCGGGGCGCTGCGGTCATCCGGTCAAGGAGAAGGAACAGGAGGAGCGTGTTCAGGATGTGGAGCAGCAGGTTGTTGAAATGGTGGCCCATGGGGTTCAGGCCATAGAGTGTGACGTCCAGCATGTGGGAGATCCATGTCAGTGGATGCCAGTTGCTGGAGTGGACGGCGATAAAGGCCCATCTGACATCTTCAATGTTCAGTCCCCCGTAGACGTGGGGATTTTCAGTAACATAATCCGGGTCGTCAAAGTTGGTAAAATCATGGTACTGTACCTGCCAGTAAACCGCCAGGGTGACGGCGGTCAGGAGCAGGCAGATAAGGATCTTGAACCGCCGGGGATTCAGCTTCTCAGACATATGGCATTTGGTCCTTGATCCATTGGGTCCCGATGGCCATCCATAAAGCCGGATTGCCCTGTTGATAAGGAGGAAAAATCCACTGAAGATGTTCGAACCTTCCGTTCATCCGGAGCCGCGACGCGTATCCCGGGAGGACATTCCTTTTATCCTGCTGCTGGCCGTGGTCTGCGTCCTGTTCTGGCACAAGGTCCTGTTGGGCGGAAGGGTATTGTACGGCCCCGATTTTATCCTGCAATTTTACCCGTGGAAAGAATTTATCCGAAACCATCTGTGGCGCCACGGTACGCTTCCGTTCTGGAACCCGTATGTTTTCTCCGGAACACCGATGATCGCCAATATTCAGGCCTCCATGTTTTATCCGGCCGGAATCCTCTACTATCTCCTTCCGCCTGAAACCGCCTACGGGTATTCCACCATATTCCATGTCTTTTTGGGAAGTCTTTTCATGTATGTCCTCATGCGGGGGTTATCCGCATCCCGGGTGGGGGGCTTCGCGGCGTCGGTCATCTTTGGTTATAACGGCTTTTTCATGGGGCATGTTTATGCCGGTCATCTCTCTTTTATCCAGGCGTATATCTGGATCCCCATGGTCTTTCATTTTTGGGTCCGGTTTGTCGAAAGGGGACGGTTGCGCTCCGCCGCCACGGCTGGATTTTTTCTCGGGGTGCAGGCCCTCGGCGGATTTCCCCAACTTTCATTTTACACCATCCTGGGGTGCCTCCTGCTGGGGGCGTTCTATTTTCTGAAATCCATGAGAGCGGGTCGGACCGGCACCCTCCGCATCGGTGC
This sequence comes from uncultured Desulfobacteraceae bacterium, assembly GCA_964501805.1. Lineage (GTDB taxonomy): Bacteria > Desulfobacterota > DSM-4660 > Desulfatiglandales > Desulfatiglandaceae > CAZCVB01. Next base: position 5,016 of record CAZCVB010000157.1, read on the forward strand.
CGGCCTTTGTGTCCTCCTTTGCGTGGGATTCGGCATATCCGCGATTCAGCTCCTGCCCACCCTCCGCTTTTCGGGCCTTTCCACCCGGGCCGGGGGCATCTCGTACGCCTTTGCCACTTACGACTCGTTGAATCCCCGGGAGATCCTCTCTTTCCTGATACCGGATATATTCGGGAATCCTGTTGACGCCACGTACTGGCGGAGCGCGGGCGCCTGGCATTTCTGGGAGACCTGCGGTTACGTGGGAATCCTGCCGCTCTTTCTTCTCTTCGTGAAAACAGGACCCCGCCTGTCCCGCATGCGTCTCTTTTTTATCCTGCTGGTCCTTTTCTCCCTTTTCCTTGCCCCGGGGAAGTACAATCCCGTCTATCCCTTCATCTACCGCCTGCCCGGTTTCGACCGATTTCGCATCCCGGCACAGATCCTTTTTCTGTATGTGTTCGCGATTTCCGTTTTATCCGGGATCGGGATCGATGCCCTGAGCGGGGAAAACCGGCGGCCGGGGTGGCCCTTCTGGACATTCGTGCTTTTTTCCGGGATCCTGTCCGTCTCATTTTTTGTTGGGATCACCTTTTTTCCCCGTGATTTTTTCCATCGACTCTTCAAGATGTTCCTGACAGGCCCGTTGCCTCCTCTGGATATGGCGCGTCTTTATCACGGCCTCTGCGCCGGCATCACTCATGCCCTGCTCCTGTGGCTCGCATCGTTTGTGATCCTCCTGGCGGGGTGTTTC
>CAZCVB010000158.1:0-5731 GCA_964501805.1 uncultured Desulfobacteraceae bacterium
CTCCCCTTCCGATCGGGAAGTGATGTGGTTGGATTGAAAATTCGTCTTCCTGTGGAAGAGGCGAAAGGTGCCGTCCAGGTTTTGAACCGAATCGAACCGGGAGGCGGGTTCCCGGCCGGGGGAGACTCCCCGTAACGCCCGGCCAGGGCGTCATGAATCATCCGGATGATCCCCCCGCGCTCGGGAGACGGGGGAACGGCTTCGGCGATATTCAGGAGCAGAAGCGCCAGGTCTCCGGCGGAATTGATCTCAATGCGCGGCTCAAGGCCGCACAGCCTCATGACCTTTTCCGCCTGAACTACAAACCGCGACAGGTCCGGGTCCTTGAGGCTGAGGCACATGAGGTGGATCTGATCCTTCAGGGACGATTCCGTTGAGACGGCCTCCAGCGCACGGACGGCCTTTGAAAAATTCCCTTCCTGTTCATGGACCGCCGCCACCCGCCTTATGCCTTCCGCCGCGTCCCTGTTTCCCGGCGACCACCTGAGAGATTCCATGAAAGCATTGCGGGCCGCCTCCGGATCACCCGAGTCGATCCGGCATTCACCCATGAGAAAGAAGAGACGTGACATGCCCTGCTCCGGGTTCGAGGCCACCGGCCCCACGCGGGGCGGGTTTTTCTCCGCCAGTTCCAGGTACGGAAGGGCCGCGTCGGACACGCCCTTCCGGATCATCACCTCCGCCATGAGAAGGAGCAACGGAAAGGCTGCGGGAACGCGCGCAAGGCCCCGGCTGAGCAGCCGCTCGCACGGGGCCGTCTTTCCCTGCCGGATCCATATCCTCGCCAGATCGGCCACCGCCTTTTCATACCACCCGTCCAGGCGTTGGAGCGACTCGTCGTCCTCGAGCGCCCTGAGAAGAAGGCGCGCCGCTTCTTCCCCCCTGCCGAGGGTCTCGAGCATGTTGGCGCGGTAGATCAGGTTCACCGGGGTGGGATCGTCTTTTTCCAGGATCGCCAGGTTCCGCCGCGCCTTTTTTCGTCTTTCCGCCTCATCCGCGTAGCCCGTATGAAGGATCGGGATATCCACGTGCTTGATGACGATGCCGGCCCGGTCCAGGGCCGGGATGATCTGTTCATGGATCCGGCCCTCAAATGCCAGTCCCGGCCTTCCGGGAAAAAGCCGGACCTGGCGGAAAGTGTTTGTCCTCCCGTTTTCATCAAACAGGCTCCGGATGGTGAAAAAAAGGGCCGGAAGCTGTTTCTCCTCTGACAGCCGCCGTTTCAGGGTAAGGAAATCCCTGCGGGATTCCGCGGGAAGCCGGTCGTCCGCATCCATCCAGAAAATGCAGTTTCCCGTGGCCTGTTGAATGGAGAAATTCCGGGCCGCGGAGAAATCGTCCCGCCACGCGAACCGGAACAGTCTTGCTCCAAAGGAACGGGCCACGGCCATGGTCCTGTCCCGGGAACCGGTGTCCACGACGATCACCTCGTCGGCCAGGCCCTCCATGCTTTCAAGGCAGGCGCCGAGGTTCTCCTCCTCGTTCCGGACGATCATGCACAGGGAGAGACGGATCATTCCTGAAAACCCGGGATCTCCACGAGCCGCGCCCTTATTTCCTCCCGGGGGATGGAGAGGAGACAGGGGCTGTACCCTGTCCCCTTCAGGTTCGCCTCGGGGCATCCCCTTGAGATATCGTATCCCGGTCCCCCGGGACGATGTCTCAATTCCGTCACCGCGTTCAACCCGCAGGGCGAGGCACAGGTCTTCCCTCTGTAACCCGCGTCGATGGGGACCACGGTCGGAGAGAACCGGGTCCGCATGGCGGACGGCACCGGGCCGAACAGGGCAATGGCCGGTTTTTGAAAGCCCGCGGCAATATGGTAGGCCGAGCTGTCCGTTGAAACAACGGCGTCCGCGCAGGCGATGGCGGTCATGTAGTCGGAAAGGGAGCCGCCGGTATCCAGGAAAAAGAGATTCGGCGGCCGGTCGCCCGTTGTCTCTTCTCCCGGGCCTGGCGACATGACAAAATCCGCACCCGGAAGGGACCTCGCAAGCCATTGCCCCAGGTCCGGCGGAAGCCGGCGGATAATATCCGTCGCGCCCAGATGAAGGTAGACCTGTTTTCTCCCGTCACGTCGCCTCCTGCGAAACCATTTTCGGATCCGGGCCGAGCGCGCGGTTTTTTCGGAAAGCCATGGTCTCTTCCACGAGACCGGCACCTCCTCGTGGGGAAGCCCCATGCATGCGAGATAAAAATCCGTCATATGTCCATTTCGGAACAACGCATCGTGACCGGAAAAATCCAGGAAAAAATCCATACCCGTCACCCGGTTCATCCGCGCGGGCATGACCATCACCCCCTCCAGTTCCGGCATCCCCTTGAAAAGGAATGTTTTTTCCTGAAACGTGGCCAGGTAAAGACGCACGCCCCCGGGCAACAGCCGCTTCAGGACCTGCAACGCCGGAATCAGCATGATCAGGTCGCCGATTCCGCCGCCCCGCAGGATCACGATCCGGCTGCCGTCCGGGACCCGGTCGGGCGGCGGCATGGGTTTTGGAAAGCCGGGAATCCTGCCCGCGTCGAACCGTGCTTCGAGGATGTGGGAGCAGGATCTCATGATCCGTTTCCCCAGGGTGTCCTCCACCACCAGGATGTCGGCGATGTTCACATCCGGATATTTGATGGGCTCAAGATGGAAAGAGCCCCCGAAACTGTTGAAGGTCCCGCTGATATCGGAGACGAGGAACATCATCGGACGCGGCCTCCCCTGAGCAGGCCGGTTTTCTCCAGCAGATCCCTTGCAGAGCGTTCCCATGTCCATTGCTTCAGGTCCTCCCCGGCCCGTCCGGCGATCCTTCTCAGGCGGTCCCGGTCCCGGTACGCGGACTCGAGCGCCTCGATCAGTTCATCGAGATCCGGCTCGCGCCAGATGGGCGCATGATCCCCCGGTGTCTCTCCGGATGCCGCCACGGGCGTCATCCGTTCAAGCAGGATCGCATTTTGCGATGTGAGGATGTCCCTGTGGCCGGTGTGGTACGCGGCGATCACCGGCCGCGCGCAGGCCATGTATTCCATGAGCACCAGGTTGGTGCCCCCTTCGCACCGGTTGGGAAAGACGCCGACGTCCGTGGCCGCGTAGATCTTTCGGAGGTCCCGCTGTTCCACCTGCCCCCCGATCACGACCCGCTCGAGATCCATGCCGTTGTCCAGGAGAACGTTCGCCATGACTTCGTTCCAGGTCTTTCCCCTGGGACGGAAAACCATGTGCGGGCTCCGGGCCATGGTATCCAGGCTGAACTTCCACGGGTTGAACCAGAGATTGACGAACACCACGTCTTCATGCCGGTCCTGGAGCACCTTGACCGCCCGGATGACAAGGTCCTGCCCCTTTCGCAGCTCGAATTTCCCGCCGGAAAAGATGACGAACCGATCCGCTGCGAAAGCCTTTTCAAACGGGAGGGGCCGGAATATCTCCGGGTCAATTCCCTGGATCAGGGTATCCGCCCAGGAGATTCCCGCCGCCTCGAGACGCTCCCTGCACCATGTGGACCCGGCGAACACCCGATCGAAAAAACGGGCATTCACCGCCGCGGTGGGCGGGAGGCTGTTTTCGAAAAACGTGTATCCATAGTTTTCCGTCCCGGTCACCGGAAAAACCTTTGTCAGGTGATGGTCCCCGATGGTATGGAACACGGGACCCGGAAGGGGTGTCTCATCCGCATTTTCCCGGCCTTGCAGGGACAGGAGTTCACAGGGGTACAGCCGGGAGAGTTCCCGCACCAGGTTGGCGCTGCAGACGCCCCATCCGATATTCCTGCCGGGTATCAGGGCGAGGTGGAGCATGCCTCCTGCATCTCCTCCGGCGGCACGGGCAGGGACGCCACCAGCGCCGCATAAAACGAGTCATCCTTTTCCCGCAACACCTCGCCCATCCGGGAAAGCATGGCGCCGGATCCCCGTGCCGCCGCAAACCGTCCTTTTTCCGGCGCCACGAGAGACCGGAACGCGTTCTCGAGGAACCGGCCGCTTCCGGCCGGTCTTCCCATGTCCATGGATATCTTCATGAGCAGGAGGTTGCACCGCCAGTCCAGGGGATTCTCGGCATAGTATCCGGCGATGGCCGTCAGCGCGGCCGCGGGATCACCCCTCTCCACGTGCAGTTCCGCCTCCTTCACCTGCCAGCCGGGATCCCCGTCCAGTTCCCGGAGGCGGCGGAGACAGTCGATGGCCCCGGAGAACCGCCCTCCCCTTCTGTAAATAAGGTATGACAATTGAAGGAGCGGCCTGTTTTCCGGACACGCGCACAGGGCCTGTTCCAGATAGCGGGCCTTCAGGTCCCATGCCCCGTCCCGCGGCGATACGGATTCCAGGGACTCCAGGAGCCGCTTCCAGTCTCCCGGTCCCGGACCTTTCCGCCGGAGAAAACGGTCCAGGTATTCCCGGCCCTGCTCCAGATGACCGGCGGCCGCGGAGGAAATCCCTATCCCGAGAAGAACGTCCGCTTCCCCGTCGATCATGTGGACCCATAGATGCCTCATTTCCCGCCTGTGGCGCCGGTAATGGGCCAGGGACCGGAGATAGTTCTCCCCGGCCCGAACAGCCTCCTCGTAACGACCGCTCCGGAGACAGGCGTCACACAGGATGTAATGGGCGTCCACATAGTGTTCGCATAAACCGATGGCCTCCTCACAGGCCTCGATGGCCGCGTCAAAAGCCCCTTCGTTCATATGGGCGGCCATGAGGCAATAAAACACGTTCAGGCAGACAAAGGGAAAGGGGGTTCCCGAGCGCATGGAATCCACGAGCAGGCGGCCGTACCAGAGGCATTTTTCCAGGTCCTTCTCAAACCACGCGTTGGCAAGGTTGAACAGGGTATAGGGATCCCCGGGCCGATCCCGGAGCTGCCGGTTCAAAAGCGCGATCCGCCGTTGAAATTTTTCCTCCATCCTTGCGGGATCCAGGTGATACCCGTAGTGCCGGAGGGTGACGGACGAAAAGAGCGGATCTCCCGAGGGGACCTGGAGCTGGTTGTGCACGATGGATCGATAATGAAATCCCATACCGTTTCGGAACATGCGGACGGAATGCATTTCGTTGGTGATCTTTCCGTCCCGGGGATTCACGTCCTCGACGCGAAACAGGATATGAGACACACGGGCCGGACATCGGCGGATCATCTCCCGGATCACGGGGCCGTCCCCCTCCTGCAATTCCTCGTCCGCGTCCAGGATAAGAACCCATCTGCCTGTCGCATATTCCAATGTCTGATTCCGGTGCCTGCTGAAGTCGTTTTCCCAGGGATGATGATATATCTTCGCGCCGAATGATTCCGCAATCTCCACGGTCCGGTCCGTGGACCCGGTGTCCACCACGATGATCTCGTCCACGAAATCCCGGACACTTCCGAGGGCCTGCGGCAGGAGATCCTCCTCATTCTTCACCATCATGCAGAGAGAGATCCGGGTTCCCGGCATCCCGGAAGGCGTCCTTCCCGAAGCGCTTCTTTTTTTCTCTTTCTTCTTCATTTCAGCTCACCCCTTCTCCGGTTTCCACGCCCCATATTTTGGCTACCGGTAGCCCAGTTCCCGGAGCATGTCGCCGCCGTTTCGCATGAACGCATCAACACACCGGGGATCGAAGTGGTTTTTCCAGTCACCGACCGCGCCTTTACGGAAAAAGGAGGATCGCTCCTCTTTCCCCCGTTTCCGCCCCCCGGTGAGTCTCTCAAACGACCCGTTCTCCCGGCACAGGCCGACCGAATCTTTCGAGGCATCGACACCGGTGAATT
>CAZCVB010000159.1:0-2734 GCA_964501805.1 uncultured Desulfobacteraceae bacterium
GTTCAGGAAACCACTTACTCAAACTGCAAGTCGTCGATAAAATCTATGACCCTGAAAAAGCCAGGTCCTACAACCTCTTTGAAGGTCAGTTGACGATTCTTATTCATACCGGTTCCCGCGGCTTTGGTCATCAAATATGCGACGATTTTCTGAAGGAGATGAGCAAGCCCGCCTCAGGCGGAAAAGAAACCTTTGAGTTGCCTGACAGACAACTGGCCTGCGCCCGGCTGAAATCGGACCAGGGCCGACGCTATCTCGCTGCCATGGCATGCGCGGCCAATTATGCATGGGCCAACCGGCAGATCCTGATGCACCGGACCCGCAAGACCTTTATCAGGACCCTCGCCGCCTCCCCCTCCGAGCTGGGGATGTCACTCCTTTACGACGTATGCCACAACATTGCGAAAATCGAACACCACACCGTCGAGGGCCGCCGATTGCCCCTGTGCGTCCATCGGAAAGGAGCGACACGCGCCCTCCCCGCCGGACATCCCCTCCTGCCGGAGATCTACCGAAACGTGGGTCAGCCGGTTCTCATCCCGGGTGACATGGGGACCTTTTCCTACGTCCTGTGCGGGGCGGAAGGATCCATGACGTCAAGTTTCGCATCCACCTGCCACGGAGCGGGCCGTGTCCTCAGCCGCACAAAGGCGGTGAGGCAGGCAAAAGGCCGCGCCATCCATCGCGAACTGGAGGACAAAGGCATCATTGTCCAGTCCAGGGGCAAACGGACGCTCAAGGAAGAAATGCCCGAGGCCTACAAGGACATATCACAGGTGGTGGATGTCGTCCACAACGCCGGTCTCGCGAAAAAGGTGGCCCGCCTGAGACCGCTGGGGGTGATCAAGGGATAGGCGCACGGGAATGGCGCGCCCATCGGCGTCCCGGTGCGCTACGACCGTCTTATCCGGATATGCTCACGGGACCAGCGGACGATCTCGTCAAAGGGCGTTCCCCTGGGGAAAAAGGTCTTGACGCCCATTGCCCTGATCCGTTCAATATCATCCTCCGCCAGGATTCCGCCGGCCGTGACAGAGATATCGGATGCGTCCTCCTTTTCAAGAAGCCGCATGATTTCTTCAAACGCCTGAAGATCGGCGTCTTCCAGCGTGGTAATGCCGATGTGGTCCACCGATTCGTGAACGGCTGATCTGACGATGGCGTCCGGATCCTGCAGCTCGGTATAGATCACCTCGAACCCGGCTTCACTCAGATTCTTCGCAAGGTTCAATTGCGCTTCCTTGTGTCCCTGTCCCAGCTTTCCCAGAAGAATTCTGCCTTTCCTTTTTCTCTCTCCCATCGGCTGCTCCTCCGGAGATATTCGGCCGTTTTGTCCGGACGCCTTCCAGTTTAGAACACCCGGGACCGGAAAGCAAGGCATTCCGTCGGAAAGACGCGGGGGAAAACGGCGTTGATTCCCGTTTCCGGTTCTGGTAAGAAGACCGCGGGCAGGACCCTTTCCAAAGGACATCCACATGACACATTGAGGCACCACGGCAACCCGGCGCGGATGGAGACCCATGGAACCGACACCACAGACAACGAGCGTGATTCTGGCCGCAGGCAGGGGCAGCCGCATGAAGGATTATGATGGAAACAAAACCCTGCTCCCCCTCCTCCCCTCCGGGTCTCCCTATGAGGGGCGGCATCCCATTCTCCGCCACATCATCCGGAACCTGCCGCCGGGGCCGAAAGCGCTGGTGGTCCATCACCGGAAAGAGGAGGTGATGGCGGCGACCCGTTCCCTGGGGCTTACCTACTGTCTTCAGCCGCAGCTCAACGGAACCGGAGGCGCCCTGCTGGCCGCCCGTGAATTTCTGGAAAAGAGCGGGCCCGGGCGCATCATCATCACCATGGGGGACGTACCCCTGGTCAGAAAAACGACCTATGAAACGCTTTGCGCCCGCCTGAGCGATCATTCCATGGTCATCCTCGGGTTCCGGCCCCCGGACAAGAAGCAGTACGGCGTCCTTGAAACCCGTGGAGAGCAGGTCCTCCGGATCATCGAGTGGAAATACTGGAAGACATATCCCCGGGAGCGGCAACGGTCGCTCGGAATCTGCAACTCGGGAATCTACGCCGCGAGAAAGGATCACCTGCTCCGATATCTTTCGATCCTCGCGTCCAGGCCCCATGTGATCCGGAAGACGGTTGACGGCAGGCGTATCGAGATCCGGGAGTTCTTTATCACCGACCTGGTGGAGTACATGAGGGACGACGGCCTGTCCGTGGGTCATATCCTGGCCCGTGACGCGGATGAGGTCCTGGGCGTGGACGACCGTCCCGCCCTTGAAAAGGCGCAGGAAATCTTCAGGCGTCGATCTGCACCGCGGTAACCCCACGCTGCGCAACCGGCCGCCCCAAAACGGCGTCAGTCAACCGGCCCTCCGGCGGCGATGGCGGCCAGTCTTTCGATCTCGTTTTCTTTCCCGAGTGCGATCAGCGTGTCCCCCGCTTCGATCCGTGTGTCAGGGGAAGGATTGAACACCATTTCCCCGGTCTTTTTGCCGATGGCCACGATGATCACGTTCATCTTTTTCCGGATGCCCGAATCCACCAGCGTCACGCCGTTGAGCAGGGACCCTTCTGCCACCTCCAGTTCTTCCATGTTGAGTTCGATGTCCCTGTCATGGAACATGATCTCGAGGAAATGCGCCACCGTGGGCCGGATGATGGTCTGGGCCATTTTCCGGCCGCCGATCAGGTAAGGAAGAACGACCTGGCTGGCCCCCGC
>CAZCVB010000159.1:2834-5723 GCA_964501805.1 uncultured Desulfobacteraceae bacterium
TAGTGTTTTTTGAGCCCTTTTATCTTCAGCCCCAACTTGCGCCTCCCCAATATGGCCTTCAACTCCCCTTCCACCATGACCTGGGCCACCATCCCGAGGGTATACGCCATGATCCCCATCCCCATGAATATCAGGAGGATGGTGAAGAGCCTCCCCGCCCCCGATACCGTTTCCACCTCCCGGAAACCCACGGTGGTGATGGTAATGACCGTCATGTACAGGGCGTCCAGAAAACGCCATCCCTCGATGGCCATGTATCCGGACGTCCCCAACACGAGGACCAGGCCCAGCAGGACCAGTCCCCGCAACAGTTTTCGGGGGATATGTGAAGAGACCACACCGTCCATGTTATTGCGGACCACGCATCACGGGGCGGGAGGCGGTGCTGCTTTCCCGCCGGGGCCCGACCGGAGACACCCGGCCATGCCCGGGAATTCCATTCGGGTCAGGGAAGTTGCGTCAACGGCCGGGGGAGGACTGAACCGCCTCCACGGTGAACTCTCCCAGGTTTTCGGGCAGGTTTTCAAATACGATGGTAAAAGGGACCTGCTTTCCCGGCGGGATGTTCACGTTGCTGTTTCCTTTGCCGGCCCGGTTTTTCATGGCCTGCGCGATCCGGGCGGACGTGAGGGAACGGATAACGGCTTCGCTCATGGGGTTTCCGGCGTAGGCCATCTTCATCCTGACGGGATGCCCCTGGTCGTCCAGGATGGTTCCCTTCACAAGGATGAAACTCCGGGGCTTCGGATAATCGTTTTTCACCATCCCCTGGACAACGAAAAGACGCCTGGCGTCGTTTGAGTCCACAAAGGATCCCGTCACACCCTTGAACGAAAGCCTCCGAACACCGATGTCGGCCGCCACCTGCTTTTTTACCGGCTTGAAGCGCGACAGGGAATCAGGTATGAACTGGGGCGCCCAGAAAAAAACGGCCACAGCGCCGCCGATGAGGACCAGCAGCGCCACCAGCACGATCAGCAGAACCGGCGACCGGCGGGAGCGCGCGGCCCGGGGCGGGCTGACGGGCGCGGCAGGCGGTTCGGGCTCCGGCGGTTCTTCCGCGGCTTCTTCGATCGCCGGCTCTTCAGGGGCCGCATCTCCCGGCTCTTCCGGCTCTTCCGCCATAAGGTCGCCCAGTTCGCCGGGTGACACCGCCTCGAATTTTTCCACCGCCTCCAGGGATTCGTCGAATGCGTCCGCGAAATCGCCGGACTGGTCCGTTTCTCCGGACGCCATTGCCAGTTGCTCCGCTACGGGCGAGGAGTCCAGGGCAACGGTCGCTTCCAGTTCCTCTTTTTTGACCGGAAGGGTTTCAGCTTCTTCATTGAATTCGGGTTCCGGCGGAAAAACCCTGAAGATATGCCTGCACCGGGAACACCGGGCCTTTATCCCCTCTTCCTTGATCAGTGACGCATCCAGATTGAATTTTGTCCCGCATTTATCACACTCGATGATCATGGCGTCCTCCTGTTCGGGCCTCTCTCCCGGCGGCCCGGAAAAAGACCTGCGCAAAGGCCCTTACCGGGCCCACGCCGCACCCCTGACATTGAAACACCGGCTTCCCGCCTCATCATCCTCGCCGTTCCAGGACATATATATCCGGCAGATGCCGGAATTTCTCATCATAATCAAGGCCATATCCCACGATGAACCCCTTCTCCACCCGGAACCCGGCATAATCTATCGACAGGTCCGTTTCCCTTCGCTCCGATTTATCGATAAGGGCGCAGATCCGGATAGATTCAGGACCTTTTTCTTCCAGCCGCTTCCGGATATGAGAGAGGGTAAGACCGGTGTCCACGATATCCTCCACAAGGATCACCGGTCGTCTGGAGATAGGGATTTCTACGTCCTTGCTCACCCGAATGGTACCGCTGGAAACGGTCTTCGACCCGTAACTGGCCGCACGAATGAAGTCGATCCGTGCGGGGACCCGCAACGCCCGTGCCAGATCCGCGAGGAAAAAGACCGCGCCGTTCAGTATGCCCACCAGTACCGGTTCCCTTCCCCGGTAATCGGAGCTGATTTCGTCGGCCAGTTCCTTCACCCGCCGCTGGATGGTCTCCCTGGGGATCAGGACCCTTTTATCGTCGTTTTTCAAATGCACCCCGTAATCCGCAAGGCCCTTTTTTCTCCCGTCCGGAACGAAAGGACAATTGCCTCCTTCAAGGGAACATATTGAATTTTTTATTTTTTGTCAACAATATCCGGTGACTTCACCGGCGCGGGAAGGAACGACTTCCTCCCCCGCGGACACCACGGCCCGGGTCATTCTCCCGAAAGGCATCTTTCCAGGTGATTCTCCATAAAATCAAGGATCTCGCCGATCCCGAGCAGGTCCCTGCTTTCCACAACGACCCGGTTCCCGGTCATGCGGCGGACGGCCTCCTCCAGCCGCGAAAGGAGCTCTGGAAAATTTTCTTCCGGCACCGTCGGAAGCGGTGTTTGCCCCCCGGCGCCAGTCTTTTTTTCCGGCCCGGGAGCCTCTCTCTCCCAATCGCCCGACAGCCGTCGCGACAGGCCTTCCACGCGATCCGAAATCGCCGACAGGGTCTCCAGATGTTTCAAGGCGCCTTTCCTGGCCTGGTCCACCCGGAGCCATTCCAGGTGAGCCAGGAGTTCATCCAGTTTCCCGGCCGCCTCCGCATCCGGGATGCCATTCTCCATCCGCTGCCTCCATTTCCCGTAACCACCCTCCCCCGCCCTTAACGCCCTACCAGAGAGAATCCGATACTTCCCTGAGAAAATCCCCGCTCGATGGCTGCGACAATTTTTCTCAACGGTCGCCGCGCAAAGGCCGAAGGAGTCGGGTGTTGTTTTTAAACGCTCATGCTGATGGCTTGCAAAGGTCACGGCAGTGGGCGTGGGGAAGGGACGGCTTCGTTCAAA
>CAZCVB010000160.1:0-1274 GCA_964501805.1 uncultured Desulfobacteraceae bacterium
GGCAAGGATATCCAGGTGGAGGGTGGCGAGGTTTTCGAGGTCCATGGGCGCGGCTTCCTCAAGGACCCGGCGGTCCACGGTCTTGATATATCGGTTGCATTTGCGGCAGAAGTCCACGCGGAACCCCTCTTCCTGTTCCGCCTGGAAGTAGCCCAGATCTTCCTGGGTGTCGTTTCCGCAAAAAGGGCACCGGAGCCGGTCGAACGCCCATTCTTCTCCGCACAGGCCGCAATGGAGGTGGCGCTTGCCGGTTTTTGCAAAAAAGGCCATGCCGGGCCGGGACCCGCACAAGGGGCAGTAGGCCTCACCCCAGTGTTCCCGGTCCAGTCGGCCGGAAACGGCCTTCCGGATGGCCTGAAACGAAGGTCGCAGGGCCAGGTGACCGAGGAACCGGAGGACCCTTGGATCGAGATCCACCCCGCCTGCGATTGCGGAAAGGCGGGAGGTCTTCCCGTTGAGGATGGCGGTGAACAGGGCGCGCGCCCATTGCGGGTCCGCCTTGCATCTGCCCAAGGCCTTCCCGATCCCCTCCCGGTCTTTACGGTTTTTGTCCTTCAGGTGTTCGAGAAATTTTTCCAGGAGCCGGGTCGCGCCGTCCATGTCGACCGGAAGGTCTCCCCGCGCGAAAAGGGGAAATCCTTCCTCTCTTTTCATGTCTTCAACCGGGGTATTTTCCGGTATCGGCCGGATTTCGGGAAGGGGGCCTTCCATCAGGACCGCCAGGTCCCGGAAGGAGGAGAGGGCCGGCCCGGAGGCGGGCCTTTGCCGGATTATTCTGTCGATGTGTTTCAGGATCGAGTCGGTCATGTTTCTCCTGGGCTATTTTTCCAGTTTTTGCAGTTCTCTTACGAGTTCCTCGAGAGACGGCCGTTTATTGATATCGTGGACATCGATATATCGAATGATTCCCTTTTTGTCGATGACGAAGATTGCCCGTTCGGCCATTCCGTCCGACCGGAGTACGCCGAAAGACCCTGCCACGCGGCCGTGGGGCCAGAAATCGGAGAGGACCGGGAACCAGAAGCCGCCCATTTGGCGTGTCCACGAAAAAAGAGATGGAATATTATCCACCGTGATCCCGATGAGCACGCACGCCTGCCGACTGAAGATATCCTCCATGATGTTGTACCCCGGCCATTGATCCGAGCAGATCGGAGTCCATGCCGCCGGGATAAACGAGATGACAACATTCTTTCGTCCCAGAAACTGCCGGAGAGAGACCCGGCCCCCCGAGACGGCGGGAAGGGTGAAATCAGGGGCCCTGTCGCCCACAT
>CAZCVB010000160.1:1374-5671 GCA_964501805.1 uncultured Desulfobacteraceae bacterium
ACCCGGCCCCCCGAGACGGCGGGAAGGGTGAAATCAGGGGCCCTGTCGCCCACATGCACCTTCAGGACGCTGTCCGTGGGTTTAAGGACCCCCGGGCTGAAAATAGCGTTCCCGAAGGCATCGGGACGGCTTTGGGCGGAGACGGCCGCTCCCGACAGGAGGACGGCCGCGGCCAGCAAAGGAAAAACGCGGAACCTCATGTTATTTTTTCTCCCGGTTAGTTCCGGGGCGCCCCATGATCCGCTCCAGAAATCGATCGATGCCGTTCAGGCCGCCCAGCTGCGAATGGACGACTTGATGTGAGCTGCGCGGATTGACGGTCATGGCCAGGAAGTATGGGGTCCTCACCCGGGCCATGCGGGCATGGATGAAAAACTCCGGATCGGGGAAGAGAGGAAAAGGGATATGGTATTTTTTGCGGAAGATGGCCACCTCGAAGGCCGAGTTTCCCACCCCGATCCCGATCACCTTGATTTTTCCCTTGAGAGCGGGATCTTCCTCGATCCTCCGGTACAGGCGGTTGACGGCCGGGGCCTCCCGCTGGCAGTAGGGGCAGTACATGCTGAAGATCTCGATAACGAGAATCCCGCTTTTGATGTCCGTGGTCTTGAATTTTTTTCCGGGCGGTATCCCCAGATATTCCCGGGATGGCGCGTCTTTGGGAACGGGCAGGACGATGGCGGGGAGGGAATCCCCTTCGGAGGGCGGTTCATCGGCCGCCCATACCGCCGATAACGGGCCCGGGCCCGATATGAACAGGAAAAGAAGAAAGAGGAGAATCCGTTTCATCTCTGGCAGGGCTCGCTTTTTTCCGGCACGGCCCAGGTACAATGGGTACCCGGAACGGAATTTATGCGAAAAGGGTGAAATATTCATTTGTGGCCTTCCCGGCACACCTGAGAGGCCGGGGTGCCGCATCTCCTTTGTTGTCGGGGACGGGCCTGTGCATTAAGAGCCCGTCCCCGGGGTCCCGGATCGCGGCATCCTCGGCTTCCTCGGTGCGGGGAGTGCCTGCTAACCGGCGAGCCGGTTCAGCATCCGCCATTCACGCGACAGGTCCTTGATCGACCGGCCGATTTTTTGAAGGGCCATTTTCCGGTCCATGGTCGGTGTCGCGGGTTCCGCGGCCGCGAAGGTGTAATATTTCTTCGGGTCGTCGGCCAGGAGATAGAAGACCCGGAGATCGTCCAGCCCGGTGACAACGGCCTTCGGATATTTCGATTTTACCTCCGACAGGCGTTTTTTGGCCAGCGCCACCATCTTGTCCCGGTCGCCGAAATTCATGGCGCCCGTTGGACATGTCTTGACACAGGCCGGCAAAAGCCCGCTATGAACCCGGTCCACGCACATGGTGCATTTGGCCATGAACCCGGTTCCTTCCTGGACCCTGGGAATATTATAGGGACAGGCCTCTTGGATATCCTTTGCATTGGCCTTTTTCAGTTTATCGGTATACAGGACAGCGCCGGTCTCACCGTCGATGATGATGCCGCCCGGCGCGTCGTCCTCAGCCGCTTCCTTGCACGGAGGCTCCAGGCAATGCCGGCACTGGTCCTGGAAGAAATACCAGACCGGCTTGTTGTCCGGGCCCAGGTGCTCCTGGAAGCGAACCAATTTGTAGGTATCAAAAGACAGGTCTTCCGGGTTCTGATAACTTCCCCGGTTTCGTGTCTTGATAGCCGGCAGTTGATGCCACTGCTTGCAGGCAATCTGACACCCCCGGCATCCCGTACACAATGTGGTATCGATAAAAAACGCCTTTCCAGTCATCAGATCACCTCCTTTAAGCCTTTCGGACATTGACCATGAACGCCTTGGATTCGGGTATCCGCGTGTTGGGGTCCCCGGTGGAGGCCGTCAGCAGATTGGCCGAATCGCCGCCGTCCCTGGGGTACACCCATCCGAAATGCCACGGGAGGCCCACCTCGTGAATAACGCTGCCCTGGATGTTGAAGGGCCGAAAGCGGTGGGTGACGATGGCCACGGCAATCACCTGGCCGCGGGCCGATTCCACGATGACCTTTTCCCCGTTCTTGATACCCCTCATCCCGGCCAGCTCCGGGCTCATCTCCACGAACAGCTGGGGCTGGGTCTCCAGCAGCCATGGCTGCCATCGGGTCATGACCCCGCTCTGCCAGTGTTCGGAAACCCGGTAGGTGGTCCCGACGAATGGATAGCGGGGATCACACGACCGGTAGACATCCCTGTCCGTCGCGTAGGTGGGTGCCACCGGGTTGATCAGCTGGCCGGAGAGGAGGTTCCTTTCCACCGGGCATTCGATGGGTTCATAGTGCTCCGGGAACGGGCCGTCGGCCCTTCCGGGGCCGAAGATACGGGCAAAGCCCTCGGGCTTCATGATAAAGGGATACTTGGTCTTGGGATTGGGCGTCCCGTCCGCCTTGAGCATGGGCGGCCACCCGCCGTCGGGAACGTCCCCGATCCATCCGCCCTTTCCGCCTTTGGCCTTGGGATTCCAGCGGATCACCGGATGCTCCTTGTCCCAGGGATTCCCGTACGGATCCACGGATGCCCGGTTGTAAATGATGCGCCGGTTCACCGGCCAGCACCAGGACCATTCCAGGTTCAGCCCGATGCCCGATTTCTCCCGTTTCCGCCGAGCCGCCATGTTTCCCTTGTTGGTGTAGGAGTTGCAATAGAGCCAGTTACCGCTGCTGGTGGACCCGTCATCCCTGAGATAGGCGAAGCTGGGCACCAGATCGCCCTTCTTGAACGACTTGTTTTTCTTCGGGAATGTCACATCCTTCAGAAAATAGCCGTTGATCTCCTTGGCCACCTTGTGGGGATCGTACCGTCCCCTTGTGGTGTAATCCCATTTCAGGTTGAGGATGGGATCGGGAAAGACGGCCTGTTTTCCTTTCCGGATGTCTTTTTTATAGAACCATCGGACCTTCTTGAACAGTTCCACCAGGATATCGCCGTCCGGACGGGCGTCTCCCGGTGGATCCGCGGCCTTGTAACGCCACTGCATCCACCGGCCGCTGTTGGTGATGGAGCCTTCCTTTTCCACGGAGACGGCGCATGGCAGGAAAAAGACCTCCGTCTTTATCTTCCGGGGGTCCATGCCCGGTCCTTTCCAGAAGGACCCGGTTTCGTTGTCAAAGATATTGACGTTCACCATCCAGTCCAGCTTTGCCAGGGCCTGGCGGGTCTTGTTGGAATTGGCGCCGGAAGCCGCCGGGTTCTGTCCCCATGCGAAAAAGCCGCTGAATCCCCCGCGATACATCTTGTCGAAGATATCCAGCCAGGAATAGGTCTTTCCGTCGTCCAGTCTGGGAAGCCAGCCGTATCCGAAATCGTTGGCCCGCGTCGCTTTGTCCCCGAAGAAGGACTTGAGGAGGCTCACGCTGTATTTGGGATAATTTCCCCACCAGTTGGCGCTCAGCGGATCATGGGCCTTCGGGGTGTATTTCCCGTTGTAGGCGGCGAGGCTGGTCTGAGATGCCTTCGGCGTTTTGAGATATCCCGGCAGGATATGGAAAAGGATGCAGTGGTCGGTGGAACCCTGGACATTGGATTCCCCGCGAAGGGCGTTAACGCCGCCTCCCGCCACGCCCATATTGCCCAGAAGCAACTGGATGATGGCCATGGCCCGGATATTCTGGACCCCCACGGTATGCTGGGTCCATCCCATCGCGTACATGATGGTCCCGGCCTTTCCCTTCCGGCCGGTGGCCGAGTACATCTCGTAGACCTTGAGCAGGTCCTCCTTGGCGGTTCCGGTGATTTTCGAGACCGTGTCCACGTCATAGCGGCTGTAGTGTTTCTTCAGCTGCTGGAAGACACAGCGGGGATCCTGGAGGGAATGATCCTTTTTCGGGTTCCCCTTCGCGTCCCTCTCGAATGCCCATGCGCCCTTGTCATATTTTCGGGTTGCGGCGTCAAAGCCCGAGAAAAGCCCGTCCTTGAAGCCGAATTTGTCGGTGAGGATGAAGCATGCGTTTGTATATTGCGAAACATATTCCTTGAAGTACTTTTCGTTTTCCAGGATGTACTTGATCATGCCCCCCAGGAAGGCGATATCGGTGCCGGATCTCAAAGGAGCATAGAAGTCCGCCTTTGACGAGGTCCGCGTGAACCGGGGATCCACGTTGATGAGCTTCGCGCCCCGCTTCATGGCCTCCGTTACCCACTTGAAGGAGACGGGATGATTCTCGGCGGCATTGGAGCCCATGATCAGAATGCAGTCACTGTTCTTGATATCGATCCAGGGGTTGGTCATTGCGCCGCGTCCGAACGACTCTGCCAGCGCCGCAACCGTGGCGCTGTGTCAGATACG
>CAZCVB010000161.1:0-5620 GCA_964501805.1 uncultured Desulfobacteraceae bacterium
GGGACGGACGGCCGTGGGTCCGAAATCGATATGGATATCCCGGTCCGTCTGGTCCACGTGCAGCGGCACCATCTCCCGGAGGGTTATGGCCAGGGAAAGCCGTTTGTCCGGGGCGGAGAACTCCGGTTTTACCCGCTCCACCGCTCCTTTGAACCGGGAACTGTCCAGCCGCCTCAGGAGGAGCGGCGGGATCCGGGTCTCGTCCAGGACGAGTGCCAGGGTTTTGGGCCCCCTGCGTTCCAGGTTGTACGGGACTTTCCGGTCCGTGGTAACCGTGAGGCGGGATTTTCCCCCCTCCATCATCGTAAAATCGACGCCCAGGACCTGGTTCAGTTTTCCATTTACCGGCTTAAAAAAGATCCTCGGTTCATTGGGCTTCAGGACATCATCCCCCTGCGCGGCCTTTTTCCCTTCTGCGGCCGCCACCGTGGAAATTTTCGGGGTCAACGTCAAAAGAATCGTATTGTCCTTTTCAACGATATCGTAATTTCCGGGCCTCGCCATCCCGATCACGACCCGTGTCGTATCGGACTGGGTCCGGCCTTTCTGCAGCCGGATCCGGCTTACCGTCCCGTCATTCACCTCCATGGTGGACGGGATATCGCTGCCGGGAACGCCACGGATATCAAGCACCACCCGCGGGGGATCGATCAATTGAAAGGCCGCATAGGGAGCAGACGCGCTGTTCACGATCTCGATCGCGGTTTTCTCCCCTTCGCCGGAATGAACATTGATGGCTTGGATGCTGGCAGGCCCTGCCGTCTCCTGAGACGGTCCCGTTGTCTCGACCGTGGCACAGCCGGCAAAGACCCATAGGGCGACGGCCCCACCCAACAAAAAAGACCTCAGGCCTTTATGATATGCCCTCTTTTCAATCGACATCTGCGTTCTCCCCGCTAAACCTGGTTTCAAACCTTATTTCTCAATCACGTAACGATCGTTTCAAGGGACCGCGGTCCGTTTGCCTCCCGTCTCCCCGCCCACGTCCCGGTGGACCGGTTACGCAGGCGCGCCGGGCTACTCCTTGTACAGCTTTTTTGCAACCGTCCTGCGGCCTTCCCGGATGATGACTTCCTTGTCGGTGATTTTCTGAACGACACCCCCGTTTACCCCGATGGGGGTCCCTTTCCTGATGACATACCCGATTCCCTTGGCGTCCCGGACCATGGCGAAGTTCCCTTTCGGTCCCACGATAACGGCGATGAGGTCCAGTTGCGACAGGTCGAGGGTCTCAAGGTAGGTCTTCGGTTTTCGGCGCTTCTTTTCCGAAACCGACTCGGGCAGGGCAATAAACGACTTGAACGGATCGGTTTTCCCTTTTGGGTTGTAGACATACCCGTGGGCCAAGGCGTCCCCGGACTCCAGTTCCCCGGCCACGCCCTTTTGCTTTTGGGCCGCAGAGAGATCCTGTTTCGGCCGGGGTCCCTTATAAATCACGGCAGGCGTTGCCGCAACACCGGAGGAGACGGCCAGCAACAGACACACGACCGGCAATCCCCAGAGAACCCCCGCATAACGGCAGCCTTTTTTATCTCTTTTTTCCTTTTTTACCCTTCTTGGCCTTATCATTGGTCTTTCCCTTGAACCGATACGTAACCGCACTGCACGTGGTGATCAGAGTGGTGGAAAACGGGCGCACCGGTTTCATGGAGACATCGAGAATGTTCACGATCCGCTCCATGCGGCCCACCTTGTCAAAAAAAGTAACGACATCGTGGTAGGATCCGCTGACCTCCATGGCCACCGGCAACCGGTAATAAAATTTTTCGGCCTTTTCTTTCCGGGGACTGAAATACCGGAATTCAAGATGCGAATCCGCCCCGAGCTGGGTGATATTCCTGAGCAGGCTCGGAATCTCCTTCTTATTGGGCAGAAGCTTCAGCGCCTCGGCGAATTGGGCGTCCACCTTTTTCTGCCGGGCCTCGACCTCCGGCAACCTTTTGGCGTCCCGCCTGGCCTTCGCGATTTTCATGTCAAGCGACCTGACTTCCTCTGTCAGGGCCCGGATAGACGCTGTTTTGGGCTGGTAAACGAGGAAATAAAAGGCCGCTGCCAGAAGAAGAAGGGTTCCCACCAGGATAAGAATCCGGACGGGCATCTTTATCTTCTCAATTTTTTCAAAAAAAGCGCCTTCAGCCATTATGTCCCATGCTCTTTTTTAGCGGCGTTTTCCGCCACGTTTCCGGGGTGACTTCTTTTTCTTGAAGGAATAGGTCTTGCATACCAGGATAAAATCGCTCACGTTCAACTTGTGCTTCTTGAGGTATCTCAGCCGGGTCCGCTTGAGATCAACGGACGTAATATGTTTCGACCGCTCAAGGTTGTCCATAAACAGGGCGACCGTGTCGTTGTCCATCGCCGTGCCGGTGAGGGTCAGCGTCCCCTTCCGTTCCTTCAGCGATGTCAGCCACAGCCGGTTCTTGGGAACAGCCATGGCGATTTCATCCAGCAGGAACACCGGCCCTGTCTTGTTTTTTTCCAGCTCACGGATCACGTCCAGTTTGGTCTGGATTTCCCTGACCTTTTTTTCAATGGCCTTGATTTTCCGAACCACCACCGCGTACTTGGCGAACTCCCTGTTCTTTTCGTCCTTCTGGACCGCAAGGGCGGATAGGGTGCTGCTCAGATTCAGAAAAAGATATCCCATCACCACGAACGCAAGCACGATCGACAGGAAGTAGACGGTAATCTGCCGTTTGATATTCTCTTTTCTTCTGGCGGCCCTAAAAGGGAGGAGATTTATTCTGATCATTTGTCACCAATACTTCTCAGGGCCAGCCCCACGGCAACGCCGGCCTGGGGGGCCATGTGTTTTAAGTATTTGGGATCAAAAATTTTTTCATCAATTATCAGGTTCGAAAAGGGGTTGAATTCCTCCACCGGGATATCGGTCTCCAGCTGAAGATATTTCTGAAATCCCGGAATCCTGCAGGCGCCGCCGCTGATGAATATCTTTTCGATGGTCTCTTCTGAATACGTGCTCGCCACGAAATCAAGGGCCCGTTTGATCTCCTGGACCCATTCCGATACGATGGACGTAAAGATCTCCTCAAGGGCGGCTCGCTCCTTTCCGATCTTGGTGCCGCCCAGTTTCATCTTCTCCGCATCCTCAAAGCTCAACTTGAACTGGGACATGATGGCCTCGGTGATCTGCGACCCGCCGTAAGAAGAATCCCTGGCAAACAGGGACACCCCGTTCTTGATGGCGTTGATTCCCAGTTCGTCCGCCCCCACATTCACCAGGGCGAAACACCCTTCCGGGTTTCCGGCGCTGATCTCAAAGGCATTCTGGAGCGCAAACGCGTCGACGTCCAGGACCAGAGGAGAAAGGCCCGCAAACTGGAGGAGGCTCACATAATCATCGATAATATCCTTCTTGGCGGCCACCAGCATTACTTCCATCTGCTCCGAACCTTCCTGCCCGCCGCCTTCTTCTTCACCTTCTTCTCCTTCTTCTTCGCTCGGTTCCCGGCCTCCGGAGAGGATGTCGAAATCCAGGTTCACCTCGTTGATATCAAACGGGATATATTGCTCCGCCTCGTCCTGTATCGTTGCCTCCAGTTCGGATTCTTCCTGGCTGCTGACGGTAATCTTTTTGACGATCACGGAAAACCCGGATATGGACGTGGCCACGTTCTTGTTTTTCACCTTCAGATTCTGAAACAGGTTCTTGATTGCCGAGGCAACGATCTCCATCTCCTTGATGGAGCCTTCCACAATCGCGTCCGGGGGCAGGCCGATAACACCGAAATTTTTAAGGACCTTCCCTTTTTTCCCGTCATCTATCTCCACCAGCTTGATGGAATGAGACCCGATGTCGAGGCCCACCAATTGGTTTTTTTTGGGAACTGCCATGCTTGACCTTTTCAATCCTCAGGGAAAATTTTGTCCTTGTCAGAAAGCTTGTACCCCAGGGCCAGGATAATCTTTCGTTTGGTCTCCATGCGGCAGGTCTTTCCCTTCTCGACCCTGTCAATGGTCAACGGTGAAACGCCCGCCTTCCTTGCAAGTTCGGCCTTGCTCATGAGAAGTGCCTCTCTGATCCGCTTAACCGCACTCTCCGCCAAAACGATCTCCAGACCTCAAAATTTGGTTTGCCAGAAATTCCTGAAACTTCGAAGAGGACCTGCCGGGTCCTCTGGTTGTTTTCGCCTGGACACGCCAGACGTCCGACACACGCCGTTTCTCCATCGGCTGTCTCCGATACAGAAGGCATCGGTTGAAGACATAAAAACATATACGATGACATTTGTCAAGTAGTTTTTTATAAATTAATTAAATTTTATATAATTTATACATATATAGTAGAAAAAATCCATGGCAACACTACATATTGTATCTCTTCGTGTCTTTCCGGAATTCTTTTTGCCGTTCTCCGGCCGATAAAAAGAAAGCCGTTCGGGAAACGTGTCCTTATTGGACGGACCCGGCCGCGCGCCAAAAATTGCTTTACAAATCAACCGGGGGGGGATTACATTCCAACAGCCATTTTCGGGAGGAAGATGTGAGCAGGACCGATTCCCAGAGCAGCGTGAAAAGGAAAAGCACGTTCCGCGAATATGCCGAGGCCGCGGTCATCGCCGTGGTTCTGGCCCTCTTCATCCGGACATTTGTGGTCCAGGCGTTCAAGATCCCTTCAGGCTCCATGAAACCGACCCTCCTGATCGGAGATCATATCCTGGTGAACAAATTCATTTATGGAATCCGGATGCCCATCGTGGATCGGTATCTGATCCGCTTTGAAAAACCGAAGCGGGGAGACGTGGTGGTATTCAAATGGCCCAGGGACGAAAGCAAGGATTTTATCAAGCGGGTCATCGGCGTTTCGGGAGACAAAATCGAAATCATTGATGACGGCCTTTATATAAATGGGCAAAAGATAAAAACCCGCTACGTGGATGAATACAGCGATGAGAATATTCCACACGCCTACCGTTACCTGGAATTCTTAGGTTCGCGACGCCATTTCCTGCTGGATGTAAACGCAGGCCGCAACCACTTCGGGCCGTACGTGGTTCCCGAAAATGCCATCTTCGTCATGGGAGACAACCGGGATCAGAGCCTTGACAGCCGCTACTGGGGTTTCGTCTCTTTAAATAAGATCAAGGGAAAGGCCATGATCATCTACTGGTCATGGCCCCACTGGAGCCGCTTTCTGGATGTTATCCGCTAGACCGCGGGAGTCGATCGCGCATTTCCACTGCTGTTGCAACCGCTTTTCGTAACGCCGCATCCATGGGAACCGATTCCATCTCTCCCACGGGGACCCATCGGATTTCGGAGATATCCGATCCGGCCCGGGGACACCCGGACGCCAGCCGACCCCAGTAGTCCACTACCACGTAATGATAGCGGACCCGGCCCTCAGTGTCCCGGAAAATCTTATCGTATACCCCGACGAGCCCACCCACCTCCATGGTGACGGATACCTCCTCCAGAAGTTCCCGCCTCAACGCCTCTGCCACGGTCTCGCCGAGTTCCACCGCTCCGCCCGGCAGGCTCCATCGTCCCCGTCCCGGGGCCTGCGCCCTCCTGGCCAGGAGAAAGGCGTCTTTCGAGAAAATAACGGCGCCGACACCCACAATCGGTCTATCGGGATATTTCCTGTTCATCGTCCCTC
>CAZCVB010000162.1:0-5609 GCA_964501805.1 uncultured Desulfobacteraceae bacterium
CCATGACCGCATCTTTCCCGCCGAGGCCCGGTTCCTGGAGCCGGACACAGTCTACTGGGGTGCCCTCCTGGGATGCCTTGAAATGATCGCTTCCGGGACCACCTGCATTGCGGACGGGTACTTTTTTCAGGATCAGACGGTCCGCGCCGTTTTAAAGGCCGGTTTGCGAGGACTTGTCGCGCAGGGGGTTATCGATTTTCCCGCTCCCGGGGTCCCGGAACCAAAGGAGAACCTGGCGGTTGCAAAACGCTTCGTCGAGCGATGGCATGGGGTATCGGACCGGGTCATCCCCGGCATCTTCTGCCACAGCCCGGTGACCTGCGGCGGTCTGACCCTGAGGGGCGCGTGGCGGATCTGCCGTGATTTCGGCGTTCCGCTCCAGATCCACCTGTCCGAGACGCTCGCTGAAGCGGGTGATGTGACGGCCCGGACCGGGAAACGACCGGTTCATTACCTGGATGAACTGGGGATAGTGGGCCCGGGGTTGATCGCGGCCCATGCCGTGCACCTGGATGACGGTGAAATGGCCTACCTGAAAGAAAAGGGGGCCGCGGTGGTCCATGTGCCGGAAAGCAACATGAAACTCTGCTCCGGGGCGGCCAGGGTCCGGGAAATGCTCGATATGGGCCTCACCGTGGGGCTGGGCACGGACGGTTGCGCCTCCAACAACAATCTGGATCTTTTTCAGGAGATGGACACGGCGGCCAAGCTGGGGAAGGTGCGTTCCATGGACCCCGTGAGCATGGATGCTGAAACCGTGCTCAGGATGACCGTTACGGGGGGCGCCGCCGTCCTGGGGATGGAAAAAGAGATCGGCGCCATCGAGGCGGGCCGGCGGGCGGACATCATTATCCTCGACCTCCACCGCCCGCACCTGCATCCCATGTACGAACCGGCCTCCACTCTGGTCTATTCGGCGGACGGCGGTGATGTGAGAGATGTTATTGTGGACGGCCGCATCCTCATGAGGAACCGGGCGTTCACTTCTCTTGATCCCGCCGAGATAAAGGCCCGCGTGAAGGCCGCTGCCCGGCGGATCATGCGGTAACGGTCGGGAGGTCCGATCTCCCGTGTTGACAAGAAGCGCCGCGAATTGCTATCAAAACGCGGACTTTATCTCAACGATTTTTCGGCGGTAACGGTATCCCATGGGAAAAAGAAAGAAAAGAATCAGCCTGTTTTTGACGGTCGGCCCGCTCATCATTATCCTGGGGGCCCTGGCCCTGTTCCTGAGTCTTATTTTCGAAGGGGAACGGCCGAAACTGACGGTGACGCCGCTTCCGGAATTCCTTTCCGGCAGCCGGGTGTTGAACATCGCCGCCGAGGACCGGGGCCGGGGTCTCCGGCGACTGCTGGTTACCATGAGCCAGGAAGGGCGGAAGAAGACGATTCTTGACCGGCTGTTTGCATTCAAGGGCTTGCTGAATCGCTCCGGAACCTACCGGTTTCAAACCGGCGTGCCCATCGATCCCTCCAGGTTGAACCTGACCCAGGGCCGCGCGGACCTGGAGGTCCGGGTCTGGGATTCTTCCCGCCGGAACGGGGGGGACGGGAACCTTTCCATCGTCCTTCACTCCATGATTGTGGATACCATTCCCCCGGCCGTCCGTGCCGTGAGCCGTCAGCATTACGTCAACCTGGGGGGTACGGGGCTGGTGGTGTACCAGGCCTCCTCCGATACCGCTGAGAGCGGACTTTATGTGGGAAAAATCTTTTTCCCGGGATATCCCGCCGGCAAGACCGCCCGGCCCGGCATTCATGTCTGCTATTTCACGGTTCCCTTTGATACGCGGGGGAGTCCCGATATCTACCTGTGGGCCCGGGACAGGGCGGGGAATCAGTCAAGGGGGGGCCTTTACTATCACGTCCGGCGGAGAACCTTTCGCCAGGCGCGGCTCAATATCACCGACCGTTTTCTAAAGCGGGTGCTGCCTTCCTTCACCGGTTATCCGTTTGATCCGGGCAGCAGCGATATCGACAGGTTCCTCAAAATAAACCGGGAGCTGAGACGTGAAAACACCCGGATGTTCCGTGAACTGAAATCAAAGACCGTTCCCGAGCGCCTCTGGGACGGGGCCTGGATACGGCTCGGAAACTCGGCCACAATGGCCCGCTTCGCAGACCACAGGACCTATTTTTACAAGGGCAAAAAGATCGATGAACAGACCCATCTCGGCGTGGATCTGGCTTCCCTGGCCCATGCCAGGGTCCCGGCGGCCAATAACGGCCGCGTGATATTCGCAGGTCCCGTGGGCATATACGGTCTCACCGTGGTCCTGGATCACGGCCAGGGCATTGCTTCCACCTATTCTCACCTGAGCAGTATCTCTGTGGCGATGGATCAGCAGGTGACAAAGGGCGAGACACTTGGATTTACCGGGCAGACCGGTCTCGCCGCTGGCGATCATCTTCATTTCGGAGTCATGGTGAACGGTATTTTTGTCAATCCCGTTGAGTGGTGGGACGGCCACTGGATCCGGGACAACATCACGCGGAAGCTGGCCCCCCTGGAAAAGTAGGCCGGCCCCTACGGCCTTTGCGCGGCGACACTTGAAAAAGATCATCGCAGTCATCGGCTTGGAAATTTTTTCGGGAAGCCCCGGGTTTTCCTTGGTGGGGCGTAAAGAGAGGGAAGGACCTGCGGTTGCCGGATCATGAGGGACGGACGGATTTTCCGGCCGGAAATGGATGATATGTGTTACAGGTCTCATCGGTGCTTCCCTGTCGCTGTTCCGGGAACGGTCTTTTTTTCCCGGAGCGCCGTGCTTTTCCTGGTGATGTGGGCGTTTCTTCTGCCGGAACGTCCGGTCGCGGCCGGAAGCGTCACGGACCAGGCCGGCAGGCGGGTCATGGTCCCCGATGACCCGGAGAGGATCGTGTCCCTGGCGCCGAGTATCACGGAGATCATTTTCGCCCTGGGCCGGGAAGACCGGCTCCGGGGCGTCACCCGGTTCAGCGATTTTCCACCCGCGGCTCGGAAGTATCCGAAAATCGGGTCTTATATCCGGCTGGACCTTGAAAAAATCGTGGCCCTGAAACCGGATCTGTGTATCGCCACCAAGGATGGGAACCCGAGAGAGGTCGTCCTGAGACTTTCCGCCTTCGGCATCCCGGTTTACGTGGTGGATCCCAGGGACCTGGACTCCGTCATGGAAACCATTCTCGAGATCGGACGGTTGCTGGACGCCGAATCCCGGGCCGAGTCCGTGGTGGCGGCCATGCGCTCCCGTATCCGACACGTGACGGCCCTGGTGGCGACCACTACGCGGCGGCCGCGGGTCTTCTTTCAGATCGGGATCAATCCCATTGTTTCCGCGGGGACCCGGACGCTGGTACATCAGATGATCGTGCTGGCGGGCGGCAAGAATCTGGCCGCCGGCCCGGTCTCCTATCCCCGGTTCAGCCGGGAACAGGTCCTGGCCCTGAGGCCGGAGGTGCTGATTATTACATCCATGGCAAGGGGAGAGACCTTCAAGAGGGTAAAGGCGCAGTGGCGCCGGTGGCCGGATCTTCCGGCCGTCCGGGACCACCGTATCCTGCTGGTGGATTCCAACCTTTTCGACCGGGCCACGCCCCGGCTCGTGGACGCGCTTGAACGCCTGGTTCGATTGATCCATCCCGAACTTTTCAAGGGGAAAGAGTGAACCTGAAGCATCCCGCCGTTCCGAAACAGATCGTGATCATTTCGTGCCTGTTGCTGGCCCTCCTGGCGGTCGCCGTTTTTCTGGCGCTTTCCGCGGGATCCACCGGTTTCGGGATAGGAGAGACGATTCGTGTCCTGGCGGGAAAGGGCGCTTCCGACAGCATGCTGGGACCGATCATCTGGCGTCTCCGGTTTCCCCGCGCCCTCATGGCGATCCTGGTGGGGGCGACCCTTTCCCTGGGAGGACTGGTGTTCCAGGCCCTGCTCAGGAATCCGCTGGCCGAGCCGTATATCCTGGGCATCTCCAGCGGCGCGGGCATCGGCGCCATCATCGGGATCATCATGGGCCTCTCCCGTTTCCCCGGTGTCAGTCTGGCGGCTTTTTCCGGGAGCATGCTCACCCTGGTGCTCCTGCTCTTCGTGTCGTCCGGGGAGACCCTTTTCAGGACCCATTCGCTTCTTTTGTCCGGGGTCATGGTCAACGCCTTCTGCGGCGCCCTGATCATGTTCCTCATCTCCATTACACAGGATTCACGGCTGCACAACGTCCTCTTCTGGCTCATGGGGGATCTCTCCATGTCCGACATGACCCAGGTGGGCATCCTCGCCGTTCTCCTGATTCCCTGCTTTGCCGCTCTTTTTATGCTTTCAAACACCATGAACCTCATGCTCATGGGGCGGGAGATGGCCCTGAGCATGGGGGTCAGGGTCAGGGCCGTGACCGTGGGCCTTTTGCTGATTGCTTCCTTTTCGGTGAGTGTCACGGTGGCCCAGTGCGGGCCGGTGGGCTTCGTGGGCCTGGTCATGCCCCACCTGCTGAGGCTGCTGATGGGCCCGGATCACCGGAGGCTCGTCCCGGCCTGTATTCTCGGAGGCGGGTCCTATATGGTGTTGTGTGATCTCCTGGCGAGGGCCCTGCCCGCACAGGGCGAAATGCCCGTGGGCGTTATTACGGCCCTGATCGGCGCGCCGCTTTTTATCTTTCTGCTGAAAAGGAGCGGATGATGATTCCCGCAGTGGAAGCAAGACATCTGGCGTACGCATACGGGGACAGGCCCGTCCTGAAGGACATTTCCTTTTCCGTGGAAAAGGGGGATTTCTTCGTGATTATCGGTCCCAACGGATCGGGAAAGACCACGCTGATGCGAATCATCTCGGGATTCCTGAAGCCGGGGAACGGCCGCCTGGCGGTGATGGGACGGCCCATCGGGGAGTACACGCGCAGGACCCTGGCCCGGACCATTGCGATGGTGCCGCAGGCCGTGTCCGTTGAATTTCCTTTCACCGTGATGGAACTGGTCCTCATGGGGCGCTCGCCACATCAGGGGATCCTGGGACTGGCGGGCAAGGCGGACCGGGATCTGGCGCGGCAGGCCATGTCCTTTACAGGAGTGGAGGAACTGTCGGGGCGGAGGCTCAATCAGCTGAGCGGAGGGGAGTGCCAGCGGGTGTTTATCGCCAGGGCCATTTGCCAGGATCCCGGGATCATGTTGCTGGATGAACCCACCGCCTCTCTGGACCTGGCCCACCAGGTTCGGGTGATGGACCTGATGGAACGGTTGAGAAACGAAAAGGGCGTTACGGTAGTCATGGTCTCCCACGACGTCAACCTGGCAGCCATGTACGGCAATCGCCTGCTGCTTCTGAAGGACGGCCGTATCCTGAGCCTGGGAGCGCCCGGCGAGGTCCTCACCTACGATACCCTGGAGGCGGCGTACGAGTGCGCCCTGCTGGTGGATGAAAGCCCCCTGGGGAAATTCCAGAGGGTCACGCCGGTCCCGGAGCGGTTCATGGCCGGAAGTCGACCGGGCTCCATTTTCCTTCCGGACGAAGGGCGCCGGTGATGCGATCCCCGGCGTATCGCCCCGGATGCGCTGGCGGGAGGAACCCCTTTTTTTCTTGACTAACCGTCGGATATTTGTTCAATAACATATCCAAATTGTTGATTACCCGTTCAGGCGCTCCT
>CAZCVB010000163.1:0-5570 GCA_964501805.1 uncultured Desulfobacteraceae bacterium
CGGCTTTTTGTCCTTCCCATTTCCGGATCTCGAATGTCGCATCCAGCCCGTCCATCTCCGGCATCTGGATGTCCATGAATATCAGATCATAGGCCTCATGACCGGCCGTATATCGTTCCACCGCCTCCCGGCCGTTCCCTGCCAGGTCCACCCGGTATCCCGCCTTTCTGAGCAGCATGCCCGCCAGTTTCTGGTTCACCGGGTTGTCTTCCACGAGGAGAATCCTTCCCGCGCATGTCTCCTTTTTTCCGGCCATAACGGGGAACGCGGGCGCTGTTTCATCTCCTTCCCCGGCCTGTCTGCCGGTGGCGCGGTCCTTGGAAAACAGCCGGACCAGTGTCCCGGTCAGCCGCCGCCTGTGGACCGGCTTTTGAAGGACGGCGTCGAATCCCGCCTGAAGGCACGATTTGTTTTCCCTGTCCGCCGTGCGGGAAAGGGCGAGCAGCGGCAGTCGCACGGCTCCGGGCTCGGCCGCCCGGATGCCGGAGGCCACCTGACGGCCGTCCTGCCCGGGCATTTGCACGTCCAGGACACACAGGTCGTAAGGATCGCCGGATTCGGCCGCCGCCCGGAGGGTGGGGAGGACATCCCCGGGTGTCGTCATTGGTGTGACGCGGATGCCGATGGCCCGAAGGTGCCGCGTGAGGACATCAAGGCTTCGCTGGTTGTCGTCCACCGCCAGGACCCGCTTCCCTTTCAGTACGTCAGGAACGGCCTCCCCCTCGGGAACGGCTTTCCCGGTTTCCATCCAGGCAGTGAAATGAAAAATGCTCCCCGGCCCGGCCGGCGCCGCCGTTTCCACCGGGAACGCGGGACTTTCCGCCCAGACATCACCCCCCATGAGTTCAGAGAGCCTTTTGCATATGGAGAGGCCCAGGCCGGTGCCGCCGTACTGGCGGGTGGTGGAACCGTCCGCCTGGAGGAACTCTTCGAATATGGCCCCGAGTTTTTCTTCGGGGATCCCGATGCCGGTGTCCCGGACGGTCGCATGGAGCTTTACACGCCCGTCCCGGACGGCCTCCACATCGAAGGAGAGCTCGATCTCTCCGGTGTCGGTGAATTTGACGGCATTCCCCATGAGGTTGACCAGCACCTGGCGGTACCGCGCCGGATCTCCCTTCAGGGATACCGGCACCCTTTCCCCCACGCGGCAGATGAGTTCCACCGGTTTTTTCCCGATCCTGGAGCGCAGAAGGTCGCAGACATCGTGGGCGATGGTTTCCAGGTCAAAGTCGATGGACTCGAGGGCCATCTGGCCCGCCTCGATCTTCGAGAAATCGAGGATGTCGTTGAGCAGGGTCAGAAGCGCCTCTCCGCTCCGTTTGATGGTCCTGGCGTAATCGAGTTGTTCCTCTTCCAGGCGGGTGTCCAGCAGCATGTCGGTGAACCCGATGATGGCATTCATGGGGGTCCGGATTTCATGGCTCATGGTGGCGAGAAACTGGCTTTTCGCGACCGCCGCCACCTCGGCCTCGATGGCCATCTGGTTGGCCCTGGAGATGGCCGCCTCCAGTTCACGGTTGGTTCGCCGCAGCTCCTCGCTGATCTTCACGGCCTTCTCCGTCTGCCGTCTCAGGGCCTTTTCCACCTCCGCCTGGGCCGTGATGTCTTCATAGGTGAGGCATTGCTTGCCGTCCTTCAGCGCCACGTTTCTGAAACTGATGATCTTGTCTTTTCCGTCCTTGCACCGGACGGTGAAGGTCTCCCGAACGGTTTCTCCGGCACCGTAGTGCCGAATGAAATCCTTCTGCCACGTGGAGATCACCAGGTTCCGGTAGTCCTCGTCCGGGTACGCCTTTTCAAACCAGGTCTGCTTATCCGGAATGTCCTCGATGGTGTAGCCGAACAGCTCCGTAAACATGGGATTGAAATACTCGAAGGTCATGTCCGGCCGCATGATGGAGAGGCCGAAGGGACTGTCTTCGGCGAGAAAACGGAAGCGTTCCTCGCTCTTCCTCAATTCGGCGGTGCGGCGTGCGATCTCCGATTCCAGTGTCCTGGAGTAATCGGCATGTTGTTTCTGGATGAGCTGGTGCTGCCGGTAATTGTCTTCCAGGATCTATAGGTGTCTATTCTCCAGCGCGCGGAGTTTCCTGCGGAACTGTTTTTTCTGTACCAGCAGGTGGGCACGTTCCGTTTCAAGCGCCCTTTCCATGAGAAACAGGCGGATATGGAGAGAGATCCGTTCCCCGATTTCCGGCGGCAAACGGACCGCTGCGTCCGGCGCCTCGGGCGCGAAAACGAGAACGGCCGCCGGTTCTTTCACCGGAAGGGCCTGGACCGGTCCCGCTCCCGGCACCCGGCAGTGAACCGCCGTGTCTGCGGCCCTGGCCCGCTCCACCAGCCTGTCCATCACCGTTTCGGGAAACGGGAAGGCGTCGCCCACGGAGAGGCCGCTGTTCGTGCGCGCGTGGAACAGGATATTCCTCATACTTTTCTTGAGATGGGCCACAAGTGCGCGGGCGTCCTCTCCCCGGTCGTCGAATTCGGAAAAGATATGGTTCAACGGATCACTCCCCACGCCCTTCCTCCATTTCGTAAATTTCCCGCGCCTTTTCCATCTCTCCCGGGATGTCCTTTGCCAGTGTCCTGTATTCGGAGATATTTTCCCGAATATGGACGGCCAGGGGCGGGGAGAGGTGTGGCGGCATCCCCTTGAGCGGCGCGTATCCCATCTTCGAGATGATGTATTCCGCGGTCTGAACGATGCCGGTGAGGTCGGAGGGCGCCACCCGGTGCATGTGGGCGTGATGATGCAGAATCGCGGTCCCCACTCCGCAGGGCAGCCGCCATTCCCGGGCCAGGGCGCTGCCGACCCGGCAATGGTCGGTCCCGATGGCTTCCCTCTCGCGCGTCACAATGGATCCTCCGTTTGACCCGGCGGCCGTCAGGGCCGTGAGAAACGCGTCCTGGACCACCTGGTCTTCCACGATCATACCGATGTCGTGGAGAATGCCGCACAGAAAAGCGTCCTCCCCGTTTTTTCCATACAGACGCTCGGAGATCATCTGGCTGCAGATTCCGACTCCCACGGAATGGAGCCACAGCCGGGTTCTTGAAAAGAGTTCGGAGTCCGTGCTTTTCTCGAATATGGCCTTGAGCGCCTCGGAGGTGATCATGTTTCGAAGATTTTTCACGCCGATGAACACCACGGCCCTCGAGATGCTTTCGATCTTCTGCTGAAGGCCGTAATAGGAACTGTTGACCAGGTGAAGCACACGCAACACGAGGGTCGGGTCATGCCGGATGACCGTTTCGAAATCCTTGAGAGAGCTGTCGCCGTCGTTGAGCAGCTTTGTCAGCCGGATCTCCACGTGGGGGAGGGTCTTGATGCGATTAAACCTGGCCAGGAGGCTCTGAGCAGTGGGCATATGTCAACCGTTAATTCTTTCCCGGGCCGTCTTGTGCGGTTTTGTCCAGAATTTCCCTGACCCGCCTCGACAGTTTCGGCAGGTTGAAGGGCTTCTGGATAAAGCCGTCGCAGCCGCGGGACAGGATGTCTTCAGCCTGGCCGTCGATACTGTAGCCGCTGGAAAGGAGCACCTTTGCCTCCGGGTTTATCTTCCGCAGACGCTCGAATGTCTCCGCCCCTCCCATGCCGGGCATGATCATGTCGAGAATAATCATGTCGATCCGGTCATGTTTTTTCTCATAGACGGCCACGGCTTCTTCACCGCCTGACGCCGTTAACACCGTGTAACCGAGGGACTTGAGCATCTCGCGGGCCACGTCGACGATCATGGCTTCATCGTCCACCAGGAGAACGGTTTCGGTCCCGGTCAGGGTGCGCTCGCGCCTGGGTTTTTCCAGTACCTGGCCCTTCTTGATGGCGGGCAGATAGACGTTGAAGGTCGTGCCTTTTCCCTGTTCACTGTACACGTTGATGAAACCGCCGTGGTTTTCGATGATGCCGTAGACCGACGCCAGCCCCCAGACCGGTGCCACGACCCATCTCCTTGGTGGTGAAGAACGGCTCGAAGATCCGTTGCCGGGTGTGGTCGTCCATCCCAATTCCCGTGTCCGTGATGGAAATCCGGACATAATCCCCGGGAATGATCTTGAAGCGCGCGAGCGTGGTCTCGTCCAGGACCGCGTTCTCGGTCCGGATATAGAGATCGCCTCCTCCGGGCATGGCCTGCCATGCGTTGACAAACAGATTCAGCAGCACCTGTTCCATTTGACCCCGGTCCACTTCCACCAGCCAGATTTTTTCATCGTATTTTTCGCGGATGGAGATCTCTTTCCGGGTTCTTCCGAACATGGACACGCTCTCCCGGATCACATCATTGATGTCCGTCGGCCTGGCGTTGTATTGTCCGCCCCGGGCAAAGGTCAGGAGCTGGCGGGTGAGATCGGAACCCCTCTGGACGCTCTCCTCGATGGCCTCCACGTATTCCCGGTATTCCGTATCCGGCGGCGCCTTGTTCAGGATCAGCGAGGCGTATCCCTCGATCCCCATGAGAAGGTTGTTGTAATCGTGCGCAATACCGCCCGCCAGCGTGCCGATGGCCTCCATTTTTCGGGCATGAAGGAGCTGGGCCTCGATTTTTTTCCGGTCCGTCACGTCGTTTAACATGACGATGACGGCCCGGTCCCCGTTCCCCCGGATGGGAATCATTTTCATGGCGAAGCGTCGGCCGTTCAGCTTTACGGGTGGTTCTTCCGGAAGCACCCGGGGGATATCCCCGAGTTCTTCCAGGACGCGTTCGATTCTCCGCCGGTCTTCCTCCTCAAAAAGGGATGTGAATTCCGAGGCCAGCAGGACGACCTCCGGTTTTCCCAGAAGCGACGCCGCCACCGGGTTGGCATAGACGATCCTGGAATCGGGGGAAAGTTCCAGTATCCCTTCGGTCATGTTGGCCAGTATGATTTCAAAATGCCGCTGAGTGCTGAGCAGTTCCCTGCTGATGGCCCGCGGGGCCACGAAATCCGCACCGAAAATGTCTTTTTCAAGACCTTCCGAATCGCCGGTCTTCAGCCGGTTGAGGACCGTCGTCACATTCTCCGCCATGGTCTTGAAGGATCCCTTTGCGATACAGGCGTCGGCCTTCAGCTCCGCCAGATTCGGTTCTTCCTCGGCGGCGACCGCGGAGAGGATAACGATACGGACGTCTTTCAGCCTTGGATCCTGCCGGATCATCCGGCACAGCTGCTTTCCGCTGATGTTCGGCATGATGAGATCAACGAACACCACGTCCGGAATATGCTCTTTCAGGATGCCGGAGGCCGACAGGCCGTCCTCCGCCGAAAAAACAGTGTGCCCTTTTTTTTGGAGCATGCCGGACATGAATTTCAACATCATCGGATTGTTATCCACCACCAGTATGCTATTGAAGTCCATCTCCGATTCCTCTTCCACCAACGGACTTGACGATAAAATCATGACGGCGCGCTTTCCCGCCTTGCTGTTTCGGTTTCCGTCTCCGCATTGACTCCCTGAATGCCTTATCGGCCGGGAAAACGGTGAACTTAAGGAAAATGTTCACGTCCCTCCCCGGCGATACCGGGGCGTGAATCCGGGCGGTTTTCAGGGCGTTTTCAATCCTACGCGGTTCGTGCCGCGGGGCACA
>CAZCVB010000164.1:0-5543 GCA_964501805.1 uncultured Desulfobacteraceae bacterium
GCTACGCCGCGGCAGTCTTCGTTCTCAACAAGTTTCGAACGAAGACTGGTGGAGGCGGGGGGAGTCGAACCCCCGTCCGGGAATATTCCATTCAGGCGTCTACATACTTAGCCCGATTTTAATTTTTCGCCCCATGGGTCGCAACCGGGCAAAACCGCCACGGGACTAACCTGTATCTTTTTCGCCTTTCCGTCCCACAGGTTAGGCGGATCGGCTAGCCTGCTCGTCGACGCCCTTTCCGGTCACGCAGGCAAAGACCGGGAGGACGCTAGCCTTTTATGCGGCTAGGGCATACGCATAATCGTCTGCGTTTACTTTAAACCCACCGTTTTACGAGCAGATGGCACCTCGGTATGCAACCTGAACTTCAACTATCCCCGTCGAAACCGGATCGCCCCCTTTCACATAATATAAAACTAATCATTTCCCGGAAGGATGTCAACGGCCATGCCATTTCTTGGCCTCCTCGATATCCCGTTTGAGCTGTTTCTCTTTCAGGGCCTTCCGCTTGTCATACTTGCGCTTTCCCTTTGCCAGGGCAAGCTCCACCTTGGCGCGGCCCCTCGCAAAATAGACCTTGGTGGGAATGAGGGTGTATCCCTTCTCCTCGGTCTTCCCGATCAGGCGCTTGATCTCCCGCTTGTTGAGGAGGAGCTTCCGGGGCCGGACCGGGTCCAGCTGCACGTAATGGGCGTAAGGATAAGGCGAGATGTGCATGTTGTAGAGAAAAACCTCTCCTTTTTTGACCCGGGCGTAGCTGTCCGTCAGGTTGCCCCGCCCCTCCCTGAGGGACTTCACCTCCGGGCCCAGGAGAACCATGCCCGCTTCCAGGACCTCGGCGATATGGTAATCATGCCGGGCCTTCCGGTTTTGACATACAATCTTTACGCCCATAACGTCCTGACCCGCCCCGCGGCCGGCACCCGTGAAAAAATGCCTCTCGAATCGGTTAAGAATTCCGCCCGGCCGGGATCACCCCCCGGCCACCTTCTGGTCCAGAAAGCGGTTCCGCTCCAGTTCGGGCAGCAGTTTTTTGACCCGCTCCCACAGGTACGTCCGCACCTCCCGGGCCGTGCTCAATCCCATGACCGTCTCAAAATCCGCCCGGGCCTCTTCCATGGTCAGGGACCGGATGATCGTCTTGATCAGGGGGATCGCCCTCGGGTTCATGCTGAAATCATCGACGCCCAGGCCCAGAAGAATCGGGGTGCAGAGCGGATCCCCGGCCATTTCCCCGCAGAGGGAAAGACCGATGCCCGCGTCCCTTGCGGCCCGCACCACCTGCCGGATCATCCGGAGCACGGCCGGATGAAAAGGCTGGTACATGTAGGCCACGTGTTCATTGATCCGGTCAATGCCGAGTCCGTACTGGATGAGATCATTGGTCCCGATGCTGAAAAAATCCACGTGCCGGGCCAGGACGTCCGCCATGGTGACGGCCGATGGGATCTCGATCATGATCCCCATCTTGATGTCCGGATCGTACTCGATGCCTTCCGCGTCCAGCTCCTCCTTGACCTCGGACACGATTTTCTTCGCGTCAATGACCTCCTGCAGCCCGGATATCATGGGAAACATGAACCGGATATTGCCAAAGGCGCTGGCCCGCAGGATGGCCCGTAACTGGGATCTGAAGATCTCCGGCTCCCTGAGGCAGAACCGGATGGCCCGCAGCCCCAGGGCCGGGTTCATCTCCCGGGACACGTCCGTCTGGGACGAAAACTTGTCGCCTCCCAGGTCAAGGCTCCGGATGGTCACGGGCGCGGGGGAAAGGATCTCGGCCACCTGCCGGTAATCCTCGAACAGCTCTTCCTCCCCCGGGACCTCCCTGCTCCTGAGATACAGGAACTCGGTCCGGTAAAGGCCGATGCCCTCCGCCCCGTAGTCCCTCACCGCGGCCACCTCTTCCAGGAATTCGATGTTGGCCTGCACGCTGATCCTGTGCCCATCCACGGTCAGGGCCGGCAGGTGGCTGGTCCGGGCGATGCTCGACTTGTAGGCGTCGTGCCTGAGCTGTTTTTCCTGGTAATGGATGATGACCCTGTCATCCGGATTGATGATCACCTCGCCGGTGTTTCCGTCCAGGATCAGCAGGTCGCCGTCCCTGACCATGCCGGTCGCCTTTTCCAGGCCCATGATGGCCGGGATCTCCAGCGCCTGCGCCAGGATCGCCGTGTGCGAGGTGGGCCCCCCCACGTCCGTGATAAAGCCCATTACCCGGCGGATGTTCAGCTCCGTGGTGTCCGCCGGGGACAGGTCATGGGCCACGATGATAACCCGCTCGCTGATTTCGCCCAGGTCCTCCCGGCGGTCTCCGGAAAGGTTCCGGAGGATCCGCTCGATGACGTTTTCCACGTCGTCGATACGGCTGCTGATGTAGCCGTCGTCGATCTGGTCGAAAACGCGCCGGATCTCTTCCAGGGATTTCTTGAGCGCCCACTCGGCGTTGATCTTTTCGTCCAGGATCTTCCGGATCGCCGCGTCGCGGAGCATGCTGTCCCTCAGGATCATGGAATGGCTGTCCAGGATGAACCCGTGATCCTTGACCTGGTCGGGAAGGCGGTTTTTGAGGGTGGCCAGTTGCCGTTCCGTGGTCTCGAGGGCATTTTTGAACCGCTGGACCTCCTCGTTGATGCGGTCGTCGTCAATGAGGTACTGGTAGAGGATCTTGACCCTCGACCGGTCCACCAGTCGGGCCTTTCCGATGATAATCCCCGGTGAAACGGGAATCCCCGTCAGCCTGGCGTCATCCTGGACCGTGTCTTTCGTCATCCGTCTTCACCGAATTTCTGGTCGAACAGTTCGCTCAGCGCTTCCATGAACCGGGCCGAATCCTCTCCCACGACCCTTGCCTCGATCTCCGTCCCCTTGGGGCACGACAGGGTGAGGATGGACAGGATGCTCGATCCGTCCACCTCTTCACGGTTCTTCCTGAGAAAAAGCCGGGACCGGTACTGCTGGGCCAGCTCCACGATCTTTCCCGCGGCACGGGCGTGCAACCCGAGGTTGTTCCGTATCTTGAGTTTCCTGACCTGTTCCATCCCGTCCGGATCCCCGAAGGCCCGTTTCCTCGCAAGGCATTCCCTGTAAACCCGGCGGTACGGCACCCCCAGTTCCGAAGAAATCCGCCGGGCGGTCTCTCTCACGCCCGTTTCTCCCTTGTCCAGGATCTCGCCGATCCGCTCCAGGACCGCTTCATCCAGGCCCGCCGGCCCCTGTTCCCCGCATCCTTCCACCACCAGGGTGAATTCCCCCCGGGCCTTCTCCGGCGGCAGGCCGTCCAGCACAGCGTCCACCCTTCCCCGGATCACTTCCTCGAAGACCTTGGTCAGTTCCCGGAGCAGGACCATGCGGCGGTTCCCCAGGACCTCCCTCAAATCCCCGAGCATGGCGCGGATACGGTGAGGCGCCTCAAAGAAGACGAGGGTCCGGGATTCGGGGGCCAGCCGTTTCAGGGCCTGTTTTCGTTTGCCCGCCTTTGCGGGAAGAAAACCCGAAAAAACGAATCCCTCCGCCGGGATCCCGGAAACCGACAGCGCCGCCGTCACCGCGGACGGTCCGGGGACAGGGACCACCGTTATCCCCTCCCCGGCCGCGTGGCGGACCAGGTACGTGCCCGGATCGGAGATTCCGGGGGTCCCGGCGTCGGTCACCAGGGCGACATCCCGCCCTGATTTCAGGCGCCGGATCAGGTCCGGGGTCCGGGTCTTCCGGTTTTCCCGGCGATAACCGGTAATCCGGGTTTCGATGCCGTAGCGGCGGCAGAGGCCCCGCGTATGCGCCATGTTCTCGGCGGCGATCAGGTCCACGCGGGCCAGGACGTCCAGGGCCCGGACCGTGATGTCCTCCAGGTTTCCGATGGGCGTTGCCGTCACATACAGGGTTCCCGGCCCCGGCCGGCGGTTCACGGACGCCGGGTCCCCGGGAGGACATCCGGCCCGGACCGAATCTTTCATCTCCGCACCCCTACGCGCCCCCGACCGAAAAGACGCCGAAATCCGCCGGGCGGCTTCTTTCCCGGAACACGCCGGTCATCCATAGGCCAGGTCAAAGGCGTTTCGGATCACCTCCACGCGGGCGGCCTTTCCCTTGAGACTGACGGCCACCACATCGAACCGGGCCCGCATATCACAGCAGTCATTGGCCTTCATGTAAAAAAGGGCGACTTTTGAAATCTGCCGTTTCTTCCGATCGTTCACCGCCTCTTTCGCATAACCGGTCGAG
Organism: uncultured Desulfobacteraceae bacterium; assembly: GCA_964501805.1. GTDB lineage: Bacteria > Desulfobacterota > DSM-4660 > Desulfatiglandales > Desulfatiglandaceae > CAZCVB01. The sequence goes on from CAZCVB010000164.1 coordinate 4,225, forward strand.
CCGCTGCGCCGGGTCTTGATCTCCAGGAAAACCAGGGTATCGCCGTCCCTGGCGATGAGGTCCACCTCGCCAAGGGGGCATCGATAGTTGCGCACGATATCCGTGTACCCGAGGCGCCGGATTTTCTTCAGCGCCAGGGCCTCTCCGAACCTGCCCAGGGCGAGTCTCTCGTGCGTCACGTCAGCGGACCCTTTTGAAGGTGAAACGGTGAAACGGGCAGGGGCCGTATCGTGCGAGGGCCGAAAGGTGCGCCGCCGTCCCGTAGCCCTTGTTCCTGTCAAAACCGTATTCAGGATACATCTCGTGACAGGCGCGCATGATCCGATCCCGGTACACCTTGGCCAGGACGGAGGCCGCGGAAATGCTCCGGCTGAGGCGGTCCCCCTTCTTGATGCACCGTTGGGAGAGGGGAAGCGGCACCTTGTGGATCCCGTCCACCAGGAGAAAATCCGGCGGGGGATCCAGGCCCAGGACCGCGCGCTTCATGGCCTCGAGCGCGGCCCTAAGGATGTTGAATTCATCAATATATCTCTGGGAGACCACCCCGATGCCCGCGGCCGCGGCCTGCCGGAGGATCCTGGGAAAGGCATCCTCCCGTTGCCTGGCCGTCATCTGTTTCGAATCACGGATTCCCGCCAGGTCCACGCGCTCGGGGAGAATCACCGCAGCGGCGACAACCGGTCCCGCCAGGGGGCCACGGCCGGCCTCGTCCACGCCGCAGACCCGTTCGAACCCGGCCGCTCGCACCCGGCGTTCATAAAAAAAGGGGTCCCGGGCCCCGGGGATCGTCCCTTCGGGAAAAAGGGATAGGTTTTCTGGTGGATCGAACAATCCGCCGGACACATGTCTCTTAAAGGGTTCTTTTTTCCTTGATCCGGGCGGCCTTTCCGCGGAGTTTCCGCAGGTAATACAGGCGCGCCCGCCGGACCCGGCCCCTGGTGACGATCTCGATTTTATCAATAAAGGGGGAATGAAGGGGGAAAATCCGCTCCACCCCGATTCCGTAGGAGACCTTCCGGACTGTGAACGTGGCGCCCGTGGCCCCTCTTCGCTTCCGGATCACCACGCCCTGGAACACCTGGACCCGCTCCTTTTCTCCCTCCTTGATCCTGGCATGGACCTTCACCGTATCCCCGGGCTTAAAATCCGGGATATCCACACGCATCTGCTCTTTTTCGAGCATTTCTATGATATTCATACCCATTTTTTCCTCCTGCCCGGGCGGTCTGTCGTCATCCGGCAGAACGAACCCGAAACATTTTTTTCAAGACCGAACGCCTCGCGCATCCGGTCTCCTGCTTCTCCGGCCGGCTTGAGCC
>CAZCVB010000165.1:0-5515 GCA_964501805.1 uncultured Desulfobacteraceae bacterium
CTCAACACTTTTATTGGGGTAGACAAACATCATAGGAGACAAACATCATAGGAGGAGGAAGAATGAATCAGGATCTGGTTTGTTACTGCCTCGGCTATACCGCCGAAGACATAAAGAAAGACTATATGGAAAACGGGTACTCTTCAATCATGGCCCGTATTGCGGATGAGAAGAAAAACGGGAAATGCAATTGTGCGTCAACCAATCCAAAGGGTCGGTGATGTCTGTCTGATGTTCGCCGGGTGGTGAACGGACTGCAGTCGTCAAAAAAGAAAACCTTCCAGCGTCCATGAAGGAGCGCGGTTATAATCCGGGCACGGCCGGGGATGTCTTTTATAGAAGATCATGGATGAGACCCGATCTCAGATTGTCGCCCGGAGCCGGGAGACCGGCCAGTGGACCCGACGGCCATCTCCTCTCGGTCTATACGATTCAGCTCTTTTTGATTTTTCCGTTCAGCCCCGAGTCTCTCTGGATTTTAAATCGCCGCTGATTTCGGCATTCAGGCCTTTTCGTCCGCTTGCGGCAGAACCACGGAGAAACGGGAGTTGGAGATCGAACCGTCCGTGTTGGTCAGCGGGAGTTCCGTGAGGCCGTAGGTCTTTCCCGTGCGGGAGACATGGTGCTCCCAGCGCACCGTATCCCCGGAGAAGACCTCTCCGGCACGGCACCACGGGCAGACGTCGTCCAGCCCGTTGATGACGCGGTAGCATTTTTTTCCACGCCTTTCCCGAAGTCACGCACCATGCTCTTGTTCATGAATTCGAGAAAGAAGTCCCCGCTGACCACGTAAATGCCGTCCTCCATGGCCTCGAGGATGGCGGTCAGCCGCTTCCCCATCTCTTTTTCAGGTCTTTCCGTCATTTCCCGATCCCGGATGGAAGATCCCGGTCCGGCCCCGGGATCACCGGTTGATGGTCACCTTTTGCATCACCACCGGTTCCACGGGCCGGTCCATGGGGTCCGTCCTGACGGCGCCGATCTTCCGGACCACGTCCATCCCCCTGACGACCTTCCCGAATACCGCATGTCGGCCGTCCAGGTGGGGCGTGGGGCCGAGGGTGATGAAAAACTGGCTGCCGTTGGTGCCGGGGCCCGCGTTGGCCATGGAGAGGACCCCCTCATCGTCATGGCGGAGCGAGGGATCGAACTCGTCCTTGAACCGGTATCCCGGTCCCCCGGTCCCGTCTCCTCTCGGACAGCCGCCCTGGATGACAAACCCCTCGATCACCCGGTGAAAGGTGAGTCCGTCGAAGTAATTCCCGCCCCGTTCGGTGTCCTGCCGTCCCTCGGCAAGGTTGATGAAATTCCAGACGGTTTCGGGGCACTCCTTTGCGTAGAGTTCGGCCTCGAAGGATCCGAGGCTGGTATCGAAAACAGCCACCACACGATCCAGCGGTTCCCTGTAATCTGATTTTACACCCAACATGAACATCCTCCTATGTTTTTTTGTGGTCCGCGGGAAGCCGTCCGTGGACGGGCGGCCTCCCGGATGTTGCAGGCCGTGCCCTTCAATCTGACGGGTTTTGACGCGCCTGTCAATTCAGGAATCCGTATCATCGGCCTGGCGGAGTTTCCGGCCCCGTCGCAAAAACAACCTCTCGGCTCCGGGTCCCGCAGCACGGCGGGCGTCGTCACCCGATTCCGAGGTGGAGGGGGATCCGGTCCGCCACCAGGAACCCCTTGCGCGTGGGAACGGCCCTGTCTCCGGTGAGGCGGAGAAAGCCTTCTGCCACGAGCCGCATGAGGGCCTCCCGGGTGCCCGGATCCGCCCCGATTCCCTTTAGACGGAATCCCGCCCTTGTCCTGGCGCCGAGGCTGACCGCTTCGAGCCGCAGCTGGTCCGCGCTCAGCCTCTCTCTTCCCGCGACCGGGAGCGCCCCGCCCTCCAGCATCCGGCAGTATCGCCTCACCGACCGGACGTTCCACCACCGGGACGCACCGGAAAAGGAGTGGGCCGATGGGCCCAGCCCCAGGTAGGGGACATGATGCCAGTATTTCCGGTTGTGTCGTGAGATGAAGGCTTCGCCCCTGGCAAAATTGGAGACCTCGTAGTGGATGTATCCACGCGCTTCGAGAAACCGGGCGGTTTCGATAAAAAAACGGACCGCCTCGGGCTCTTTCATTGGCTCCATTTCTCCCCTGTCCCTCAGCCGGGCAAAGGGCGTTTTCTTTTCCACGGTCAGCTGGTAACACGAGATATGTTCCGGGTCGAAGGCCAGGGCCCGGGAAAGGGTGCGGCGCCACTGTTTCATGCCAAGCCCGGGGATCCCGTACATGAGGTCCACGCCGATGTTCTGAAACCCCGCCGCCCTCAGGCGGTCCAGGGCCCGTTCCGCCCGGGACCCCGTGTGCCGCCTTCCCAGGAATGAGAGGACCGCGTCGTCAAACGACTGGACCCCCACGCTGACCCGGTTGAACCCCATGTCCCGGAGCGCGCGGGCCTTCTCCCGGGTCAGATCGCACGGATTCGCCTCGATGGTGAATTCGCCTCCCGGCGCGATGTCGAACAGGGAAAAGAGAATCTCCCGGATCCGTTCCAGCCGGACCGCGGGCAGGACGGACGGGGTGCCGCCCCCCAGGTAAAGGGTGTCGAACCGGCCGTCCCTGCCCCGGTAATGGCGGGCTTCTTTTTCAAGGGCCGTCATCCAGGCGGGGACCAGGGCGGAGGACGGGACCGAGAAAAACCCGCAATACGGACATTTCGACCGGCAAAAGGGGACGTGGACGTAGAGTCCTGCGGCCGGGCCGGGGCTTTTGTTTGAAAAAATCGGGTCCATGTTCGGGGGACGTTGCGGCATGCCGGCCGCGCCGGGCTACTTGTTGTTCGCTTTCAGCACCGCCACGAACGCGCTCTGGGGCACGGTGACGGAACCGATCATCTTCATCCGCTTCTTTCCCTTTTTCTGCTTTTCCAGGAGCTTGCGTTTCCGGGTGATATCCCCGCCGTAACATTTTGCCGTCACGTCCTTGCGGAAGGGGGAGATGGTGGAGCGGGCGATGATGGTGCCGCCGATGGCCCCCTGGATGGCGATCTTGAACAGGTGCCTCGGGATCTCTTCCTTCAGCCGTTCACAGGCCGCCAGTGCCCGGGTCCTGGCGCGGTCCCGGTGCACGATCTGGGAAAGGGCGTCGACCTTTTCTCCGTTCAGGAGGATGTCCAGCTTGACCAGGTCGTTTTCCCGGTAATCGATGAGGTCATAGTCGAAAGAACCGTATCCCTGGGTCACCGTCTTGAGCCGGTCGTAGAAATCGTAGATGACTTCGGCCAGGGGCATGTCGAACTGGATCTCCAGCCGGCCCGGGGTCGGGCAGTTGAAGCGCGGGTCCACTCCCCGCCGCTCCTGGCAGATATCCATGACCGCCCCCATGTACCGCTCGGGCACCAGGATGGTGGCGCGGATATACGGCTCCATCGCCTTTTCGATGGTCACCGGATCCGGATAGTATTCGGGGTTGTCCACATGGATGGTTTCACCGCTGGTCAGCAAAAAACGGTACTCCACCGAAGGGGAGGTCATGATGATGGACTGCCCGTATTCCCGTTCCAGGCGTTCCTGCACGATCTCCAGGTGCAGCAGCCCCAGGAATCCGCAGCGGAATCCCATGCCCAGGGCCGCCGATGAATCCTTCTGAAAGACCAGGGCCGCGTCGTTGAGCCGGTATTTTTCCAGGGCGTCGGTCAGGGACCGGTAATCGTCCGAGGCCACGGGATAGATGGAGGAAAACACCACCGGCTTCACCTCCTTGAATCCCGGCAGCGGTTCGGCGGCGGGCCGGGCGTCCAGGGTGATGGTGTCCCCGATCCGGGTGTCCCTGACCGTCTTGATGCCGGCCAGGATGTACCCTACTTCCCCGGCCGACAGGGCTTTCCCGGGTTCTCTCTTGACCCGGAACACGCCCACTTCCTCCACCTTGTAGACCCCGCCCGTGGACATGAGCCGGATCACGTCGCCGGGCGCCACGCGCCCGGAAAAGACCCGGCAGCTCACAACCGATCCCCGGAAGGGATCGTAGTGCGCGTCGAATATGAGGGCGGCGAGGGGGTCGTCCGCGTTTCCCGCCGGGGGCGGGATCAGTTCCACGATGGCCTCGAGGACGTCATCGATCCCGATTCCCTCCTTTGCCGAGCACAGGACGGCCAGGTCCGGGTCAAGGCCCAGATCGGTGTCGATCTGTTGCCTGACGCGGTCGATGTCCGCCGACGGCAGGTCGATTTTGTTGATGACCGGGATGATCTCCAGGTCGTGCTCCATGGCCGCGTAGAGGTTGGCCAGGGTCTGGGCTTCCACCCCCTGGGAGGCGTCCACCACCAGGAGGACCCCTTCGCACGATGCGAGGGCACGGGAGACCTCGTAGGAGAAGTCCACGTGGCCCGGCGTGTCGATCAGGTTGAGTTCAAAGGCCCGCTTGTCACCGGTCACGTAGGGGAGGGTGATGGCCTGGCTCTTGATGGTGATGCCCCTCTCCCGTTCGATGTCCATGTTGTCCAGGAGCTGGTCCCGGAATCCCCGGTCTTCCACCAGGCCGGTCTTCTGGATCAGGCGGTCGGCGAGGGTCGATTTTCCGTGATCGATATGGGCGATGATGCTGAAATTGCGGATTTCTGGCATGGCCGAAACAACCGTCATGGGGTTTTTTCATGGAACCGGGAATGCCCTTCCATGGAGGCGCATTCCCGGTTTCTCCGGGTGAAAACAATGATTTCAGACGTCAATCATCATGATGCCGGGAGGTGAAGTCAAGGAAAAAGAAAGGGTTGCAGGCCGGCTATGCTCCCCGGGGCGCGGGGGAAAGATCCCGAAGGTCATACCGCTCCAGGGAATAGCGCGTGGCGCCCACCGGCGCAAAGGAGAGAAAAAGGATGTTGAGTCCCGGCACCAGGAACAGGAGCCCGAATCCCAGGTGAAAGGGAAGCGTTCTCAGGAGAAAACGGAACCGCTCTCCAAAGGGCCGGAGACGCCTGGCCGGAAGGAGATCGGTGTTGTCCCACGCGAGAAATATCACGGCCACCGCCGACGAGAGAACGGCGATCACCGGGCCCAGGGGGGTGAGCCATCCGGTGATCAGCAGCAGGAGCGAAAGCAGCACCGGGATGATGGTCCGGGGGATCTCCTGCCGGACCAGGTAGAGGAAGAGGCGCGGCAAGGGAATCTTTTCCGCTTCTTTCTCCCGGCCCGTGATGATGCGTTCGGTGATGCGGCTCATGATGTCCATGATGATCACGCTGAACAGGATCTGCGAGACCAGATAAGACAGGACCGCGGAAAGCCCCACGAGCATGAAGGAAAGGAGCCAGGAGACGAGATGCCACAGCCAGACGATCCACGCGCTTTCCGGCCGGCTCCACACGACGGCCAGGATCTCCCGATGGTACAGCAGCACCAGGCTGGAGATGAGGATGGTCAGCAGGACGACCGCCGCAAAGCGCAGGAGCCCCAGGAGCAGCAGTTTGGGTGTCTTGATCCCCAGCCACGTGCCCTGCAGGTTCAGGGCGATTCCTTTGATAACGTCC
>CAZCVB010000166.1:0-5456 GCA_964501805.1 uncultured Desulfobacteraceae bacterium
TACACTGTGGGGCGTGATACGTTCAGTAGCCTTGCGATTTGAGTGATGTTCCCCTGGCACTGGTGATAGGCATCGATGAATTGTTCGTACCGGGCGCCGTCTTTCAGATTGCGGGAATTGGGAGCGTCGCGGGAGACCCTGACGATATGTTCCGGAAGATCCCCGACCTGGATGATATCTCCCTGGCACATGACAATGGCCTGCTCAACGGTATTTCTCAACTCCCGGATATTGCCGGGCCAGTCGTAGGCGATAAGCGCGGACATGGATTCGCCTGAAAATCCCTCCACCCGTTTTTCAAGGGATTCGGACAGGATTTCGATAAAATGGCGGGACAGGAGCGGGATGTCTTCCTTCCTCTCTTTCAAAGGGGGAAGATGGATCCTCAGGACGTTGAGCCGGAAGAAGAGATCCGCCCGGAACCGGCCCGCCTCCACTTCCTCTTGAAGGTTCTTGTTGGCGGCGGCAATGATCCGTACATCCACATTGATGCTTTTACAGCCTCCCAGCCGGGTGACGGCCCTTTCCTCAATGACCCGCAAAAGGTAGACCTGTGATTCATGGGGCATCTCGGAGACTTCATCCAGGAGCAGGGTCCCGCCGTCGGCAAGTTCGAACTTGCTGGGTTTTCCCTTTTTCCGGGCCCCGGTGAACGCGCCGTCCTCATAGCCGAACAGCTCGCTTCCCAGGAGGTCCTTCGGAATGCATCCGCAGTTGATGGCCAGAAAAGGATTCTCTTTTCGGCGGCTTTTCTGGTGAATATAGCGGGCAAGCACCTCTTTACCGCTTCCGGTTTCTCCCAGGATGAGGACGTTCGAATTGAAGTGGGCGGCGTTTTCCGCGTATTCGAGGACCTGCCTGAAAGCCCGGGACTGCCCCAGCGGCCGGGGAGGATCGTTTTCGTCCGCGTCGAAGCGTTTCTGGTTGTCTTTTTCCAGAAGAATCAATGAGCCGATGGCGCGCCGCTGGTGAACGATAGGCTGGTGTGCCAGGCGGACGCCCGTTCCTTTTTTACCGGAGATGAAGAAGGGACGTTCAAGGGATTTCCAGTTGGAGAGGATCCTCAGATCGTTCAGCTTTTTGTGGAGCAGTTCCTTTCCATCCACGCCGAGGAAATCAAGGGCCTTGAGATTGGCGCGGCGGATATATCTCTGATCGTCCAGCACTATGATGCCGCGGTCCATCTGGTCCAGCATCAGCTGGGTGCTGTATTCGCGAAACAGTTCGTCCCGTTCCTTGCGGCTTCGGTATATTTCCAGTTCGATACACTTTGCCATCTGCATGGCCATGCCCATGGAATGGGGCTGGTGGTCCTGGATGTAGGCCACGAAGTTCAGGACGCCGATAATGTCTTTTGCCAGGGGGTCGAAAATAGGAACGGCGGTGCAGGAAAACTGGTGAAGTTTCTGGCAGTAGTGTTCCGCATGAAAAACATGGGTCGGCTGTCGCGTCTTGAGTGCGATCCCCACCGCGGTGGTGCCGGCAAACCGTTCGTTCCAGTTGGCGCCGACCCCGAAATTGAGCCGCGAGAGCATGTCCTGAATCTGTTGATTCCCGTAGGTCCTCAGAACGAATCCCTCCGGGTCGACCAGGGCCACGAGATGATTGGAGCATTCGATAAGATCATCCACCGACGACACCACCGGCTCCAGGGCGTCGATGCATTCCTGGTTCATCTTGATTCGGTCCTTCAATTCCTGGGGATTCAAAAAAGGAGGGGAGGTGCCGTCCGGGCTGATTTCATAGTTGAGACACCGTTGCCAGGAATTGAGAATGGCCGGGCGGAGTTCCTTTCGGGGAAAAAGCTGCCGTTTGATGAACGCTTCCCACAGGCCCTTCATTTTAGACATGTGTTCCGTGAGTTCCGGGCTCCCCGAGGTATATTGTGTGGTCCTGGAAGGGTCCAGAGGGATCAGGGTCGCCATCAACGCTCTCCTTATAGGGTGGACACCAAAAGAAATATAAGCCCAACGGTCGCCGCTACAGATAGGTCAACCGGCGAATTTAGACTGCCAGAAAAATCGTCCGGTGTCAAGCCCGGCCGTAACGGGTCCCGGCCGTCGCCCCGTCTCCCCGGGACATGAAGGGTCTGTCGCTCCTTTCTGTTGCCGTGAGGGGCCCGGTTCAGGGTGTAAAGGTGCCGTGCCGGCCGCATTGAGGGACCCTCTTCCCTTATATACCGGGCGGGCTCCGTCGGCCTTAATCGATGAAACGGATTCCTTAATTTTTATTGTAATAACCTATTCTTGAATAAGATCCTCCGACATAAGCCATCCGTTTGAGGCCGGTTGCGTCTGTCTGTTTTTTTACGTCAAACGGATATGAATGTGGCGATAGGGTGTAAAAAATGGGAAGGCCCGTCCGCCGCCGGAGATCCCCATGGAGGATGTAAAACTGTAAAGTCCTCCGCTGGTGTTTTTCCAAAAAGAGCTTTACACTTCAGTCGCCCGGGGTTCTATTTTCGGGAGAGAGTGGGACTCTGAAACCCGGTTGCGATCAAAAAAAACGAGCTGTTTGTTTAATCGAACCCGTTTAGACCTAATTTTTTTTCATCCGGATGTCTAATTCCCTGTTTTTTGGATGTGACTTCCCGGGTCGACTAATCCTTGGCATCTATTTTGCTTAACTCTATTCATGATTTTTCTCTGTTCAGATATCAGCGGGGAAATTAGGGGGGCGGGGGCGGCGCGTTTCGGTTCCCCTGGCCGGATATGACAACACCCAAAAAGCGATAGAGAGGGAGATAAAAATGCTGGATCTTAAGGTTGTTGGTGGAAGGGTTTTTGTTCCGGGGGCTGGTTTTTTTGATCTCGCCATCGGGGTCAAGGACGGGAAGATCGTTTCCATGGGAAATGCCGATGAGCTGCCGGAGGCTGGCGAAACGATTGATGCGGGCGGAAAGACGGTGATGCCCGGCATCATTGATCCCCATATTCATCTGGGTATCTTCAACGATTTCGCGTTCGAATGCGAAAACGAGACACGTGCCGCCCTGGCCGGCGGGGTGACCACCGTCGGCGTCTATATGGGGGGTGCTGAATCCTATCTGCCGCAGCTGGGCTCCCTGATCGACATCGTCAACGAAAAGAGTTCGACGGACCTTTTCTTCCACCTCAGCATTTTCACGGACGAACAGATGGCCGAGATGCAGGCCTGCTACGAGCAGTTCGGCGTCACGTCCTTCAAGTTTTATATGGCCGGCGTGAAAGGGGTCTTCCCGGGCGTTACCGACGGTTTCATCTATGAGGGGTTCAAGAAGGTGGCCTCCATGGGCGACCGGGCCACCGCCTGCGTCCACTGCGAGGACCAGTCGATCCTTGATATCGCCTTTGACCGGGTGTCCAGGGAGACGCCGAACGGGACGTTGGCCGACTGGGCCGAGACGGGACCCAACATGGCCGAGGAGGAGGCCATCATGAGGGCCTATTACCTGGCCGAAAAAGCGGGTAACCGGCTTTATATCGTCCATATCTCGACGCGCGAGGGCTCGGACCGGTTCGCGTCCATCCGGAAAGTCAGCCCGGCCAGAAGCCGGGTGTTCGGAGAGACCACCTCCGCATACCTCTCTGTGAGCAAACACGACCCCGTGGGCCTTCTGGGAAAGATGCTTCCTCCCCTCAGGGACGAGGCCGATATCGAAGGCCTGTGGGGCCACGTCCGGGAGGGAGACCTGGATTCTTTCGGAACGGACAATGTCAGCATGAACCGTGCCATTAAACAGGCTGAAAAAGGGATGCTGGAGGCCATGCCCGGGTATCCCATCCTGCAGACCCATCTCCCCGCCATCCTGACGGAAGGATATCACAAGCGGGGTGTCCCGCTGGAAACGATCCTGACCCGGATGACCATGAACCCGGCCAGGATCTTCGGCCTTTATCCACGAAAAGGAACCCTCGCCGTGGGGAGCGATGCGGATATCGTCATCCTCGACGTGGACCGGGAATGGACGGTGAAGAGTGATGAACTTTTTTCCTACGGGGATTTTTCTCTTTATGAGAACAAGGCGCTCAAAGGATGGCCCGATACGGTGATCAAGGGCGGTGCCGTGGCGTATCGTGACGGGAAGATTGAGCAGGCGCCCGGAATCGGATCCTTTCTGCGGCGTTCCCTGTGACAAGCCGGACTCCTGAGGGAGACGGCGGCAGTGCCGACGCGATCCGGGGAAAGGTTGACGCAAACCTCAGATAAATAAGGTTTATTGGAGACAAGATGTACGAGATACGATTTCATGGCCGAGGGGGCCAGGGTGCGGTTCTGGCCTCGAAAATATTGGCAAAGGCGCTGGTGGAGGAAGGGAAATTCGCCAAGGCGATTCCGGCTTTCGGTTTTGAGAGGCGGGGAGCGCCGGTGGCGTCCTTCCTCCGTTTCGACGACAAGGAAATGCGGTTGTTGACCAACATTTACGCTCCCAACTGTATCATCTGCCTGGATCCCACCCTGCCGAGGGCCGTGGATATCTTTGCCGGCGTCCAGGAAAACGGCGTCTGGGTTCAGGCCACCAAAAAATCGAGGGATCAACTGGAGGCCCCGGACAATATCGCGGTGATGGCCCTGTGCGACGCCTTCGGGATCGCTTTGAGAACCATCGGCCGTCCCATCACCAATTCCATTATGCTGGCCGCCTTTGCCAAGGCCACCGGCATTGTGCAGCTCGAATCCCTTTTCAAGGGAATGGAATCGGTCGCTTTCCGGGATGCGGCCCTGGAGAAGAACGTCGAGGCCGCCACGCAGGCCTACGAAGAAACGAAAGTCTATCAGCTGAAATCATAAATGGATCGATTGAAAGCGATATATAAGGGAAGGAGGCGTCATGAAGGCGCAAGCACATCAACCGTTTGACCAGTCCACCATTCCGAATGACCTGTGTCCCATTGCCACGGAGTACAGTCCCCTCAAAACAGGGGACTGGCGGGCGGAGAGACCGGTGGTCGACCGCGCGAAATGCGTCAAGTGCGCCACCTGCTGGGTCTTTTGTCCCACGCAATGTATCCAGGAACGGGAGACCTGGTTCGAGGCGAACCTGGAGATATGCAAGGGCTGTGGCATCTGTGCCAATGAATGTCCCCATCATGCAATCACAATGGTAGAGGAATTAGAGGATTAGATAATGCCCAAGACGATCGTATGTGATGGAAACGAAGCAGCCGCTTGGGGCGTGGCGCGGTCACGCCCGGACATGGTAGCGGTATATCCGATAACGCCCCAGTCTTCACTGGCTGAATACATCTCCCAGTTCGTTGCCGACGGAATCATCGAGGCCGACCTGATGGACGTGGAAGGGGAACACTCCGTCCTTTCCGTTCTGCAGGGGGCCTGTCTTGCCGGCGCCAGGACCTTTACCGCCACGTGCGGCCAGGGCCTGGCGTTCATGTTTGAACCCTACTTCAGGACCCCGCCGCTCCGGCTGCCCATCGTCATGTCCAGTTCCTCCAGTCCCTCATCGTGCACACTCAGGA
>CAZCVB010000167.1:0-5442 GCA_964501805.1 uncultured Desulfobacteraceae bacterium
CCCTGCCGGGCCGGACGGGCCGCGCCCGGTCCTGTCGTTGAAACCCTGCCCCGCGATGGTCACCAACCGGGAGCTATGATTTCATATATTTTATCATCGGACGGCCCCGCGTTAAACTAAAAACATGCCTTTCAGGGAAATTTCGGGCCTTCTCCCCGTCCCTTTCCGGCCGGGCCGTTCCGGGCCCCCGGAGAGACGCAATTATTTTGAAATCATGTGAATTTTTTAACATGATACTTCTTGACGCCCTTCTAATTTTGTGATACCCATGGCGAACTCAGGATAAATGTGGAAAATTGTGGAGGTCATACTGAATCCCGGGCTTCCGGCTCAACCGGCCCGGGGGAACACTTCATTGGTAAAGGAGGATCGGATTCATGGCGTACAATGCGGTAGAAATGCAGGACTGGCAGATTTCCGAGGCAGCGGAAAAAAACATGCCGACCCCGGACGAGTGGGTCGAAAAACTGGGGCTCGAGAAGGACGAGATGCTTCCCATGGGGCGGCTGGGGAAACTCGACTTCCTGAAGATCATCGACCGGCTGAAAGACAAACCCGACGGCAAGTACATCGAGGTGACCGCCATCACCCCGACGCCTTTGGGGGAAGGTAAAAGCACCACCTCCTGCGGACTCATGGAAGGGATGGGGAAACTCGGGCTCAACGTGGGCGGCTGCCTGCGGCAGCCTTCCGGCGGTCCCACCATGAACATCAAGGGAACCGCGGCCGGCGGCGGCAACTCGATCCTGATCCCCATGACCGAGTTCTCCCTGGGTCTCACCGGCGACATCAACGACATCATGAACGCCCACAACCTGGCCATGGTGGCCCTCACCGCCCGGATGCAGCACGAGCGGAACTACAACGATGAGCAGCTCAAGAGACTGACGGGCATGCGGCGCCTGGACATCGATCCCACGCGGGTGGAGATGGGATGGATCCTCGACTTCTGCGCCCAGAGCCTCAGGAACATCATCATCGGGATCGGCGGCCGTTATGACGGCTTTACCATGCAGTCCAAGTTCGGTATCGCCGTGTCGTCCGAACTGATGGCCATGCTTTCCATCGTCCGGGACCTGGCCGACATGCGCGAGAAGATGGACAACATCACGGTGGCCTTTGACAAGGCCGGCAACGCCGTCACCACGGGCGATCTCGAGGTGGGCGGCGCCATGACGGCGTGGATGCGGAACACCATCAATCCCACGCTCATGTGCACGGCGGAATACCAGCCCTGCATGGTCCACGCGGGTCCCTTCGCCAACATCGCCGTGGGTCAGTCCTCCATCATCGCCGACCGGATCGGCCTCAAGCTGTTCGACTACCATGTCACGGAAAGCGGTTTCGGCGCGGACATCGGCTTTGAAAAATTCTGGAACGTCAAGTGCCGGTTCAGCGGCCTCAAGCCGCACGTCTCCGTGCTCACGTCCACCATCCGCGCCCTCAAGATGCACGGCGGCGGACCGAAGGTGGTGGCCGGGCTTCCCCTGGACGACGCCTATACCAAGGAAAACCTGGAGCTCCTGGAAAAAGGCCTTCCCAACATGGTGCACCACATCAATACCATCCGCAAGGCCGGTATCAACCCGGTGGTCTGCGTCAACCGGTTCCATACGGACACCGACGCCGAAGTGGCCATGGTCCGGAAGGCCGCCGAAGAGGCGGGCGCGCGCTGCGCCGAGTCGAGTCACTGGGAGAACGGCGGAGACGGCGCCATCGAATTCGCGGAAGCGGTGAAAGAGGCCTGCGAAGAAGGCAACGACTTCAAATTCCTCTATCCCATTGAGACGAAACTGCGGGACCGGGTGGAAAAGATCGCCAAGGAGGTCTACGGCGCGGACGGCGTTGCCTGGACGCCGGACGCCGAGGCCAAGGCCAAGATGCTCGAGGCGGATTCCAAGTACGACGACTACGCCACCATGATGGTGAAGACCCATCTGAGCCTCAGCCACGACCCGGTGCTCAAGGGCGTGCCCAAGGGCTGGACCCTTCCCATCCGGGACGTGCTGATCTATTCCGGCGCCAAGTTCCTCTGCCCCTGCGCCGGCACCATCAGCCTGATGCCGGGGACCAGTTCCAACCCCGCGTTCAGGAGGGTGGATGTTGACGTCAAGACCGGAAAGGTCACGGGCCTGTTCTAATTCCGGATAATCCATGAAAAAAAGAGGGCTGGAATCCAGCCCTCTTTTTTTTGCCGTGTTTCGTTTCCCGGGATGCGCTCCGGTTCCCCGCCGCCCTGTTTTCAGGAACGGCCCAGCGTTTTTTGGATGGCCTTTGTGAAGGGAGGCCGCAGGATCCCTTTTTCAGTGATGATGGCGGAAATGTATTCGGCCGGGGTGATATCAAAGGCGGGGTTCAGGGCGCGCACGCCGGAAGGGCCGATCCATGACCTGCCGATGCGGCGGATTTCATCCGGGTCCCGCTCCTCCACCGGGATCAGGTCCCCGTGTTCAAGGGCGGGATCGATGGTGGAGACGGGCGCGGCCACGTAAAAGGGGATCCCGTTCTCCCGGGCCAGCACGGCCACCGGATAGGTGCCGATCTTGTTGGCCACGTCCCCGTTGGCGGCGATCCGGTCGGCCCCGGTAATCACCAGGTCGATCCGTTTCCCGCGCATCAGCGATCCGGCGGCGCCGTCAACAATGACCGTCACCGGGATATGGTCTTCCATCAGTTCAAAGGCCGTGAGCCGCAGTCCCTGGAGCCACGGACGGGTTTCATCCGCCATGACCCGGACCCGTTTTCCGGCCTCCGCCGCGGCGCGGATGACGCCCAGGGCCGTTCCGTAACCGCCGGTGGCCAGTGCTCCGGCATTGCAGTGGGTCAGGATCACGGATCCGTCCGGAACCAGGTCCCGGCCGTTCTCGCCCATGCGCCGGTTGATTTCGATATCCTCGGCCAGGATCCTTTCGGATTCCTCCCGGAGGGCGGTGCGGATCCCGGCCACCGGCCGGTCCGCCATGCCTTCCGCAAGGGCGACCATCCGTTCCACCGCCCATGCCAGGTTGACGGCGGTGGGCCGGGCGAGGGCCATTTCATCGGCCATCTTCCTGAATCTTGTCATGAAGGCGGAATGATCGGCCGCCCGGATGGTCCGGGCGCCCAGGGCAAGCCCCATGGCCGCGGCCACCCCGATGGCCGGCGCCCCGCGAATGACCATCTTCCGGATCCCCCCGATTACATCGCGGTATCCCCTGCAGGTGAACCACTCGATTTTTCCGGGGATCTTCCTCTGGTCGATCATGCGGACATGATCGTCTTTCCATTCAATGGTGGGGATCATGAAAGCCCTTTCGCATCAGTCGATCCGCTCCACCCAGCCGTAGGGATCTTCCTTTTCCCCGTACTGGATGGCGACGATCTCATCATAGAGCCGCTGTGACAACTCTCCCATCCTGCCGCCGGCGATCACATGATCTTCCCCCTTGTAGGTGATCTGGCCCACCGGGGAGATCACCGCGGCGGTCCCGGTGCCGAAGGCCTCCTGGAGCCTCCCGCTTTTGGCTGCGCCAATTACATCGTCGATGGTGAGATTCCGCTCTGATACCTTTATTCCCCAGGATTTCAATATCCGCAGGACCGAATCCCGCGTGATGCCGGGTAGGATACTCCCCGTCAACGGTGCCGTGATGGCCTCGTCGTCGATCACGAAGACCATGTTCATGGTCCCCACTTCCTCCACGTACCGGCGTTCGGCGGCATCCAGCCACAGGACCTGCGTAAAGCCCTTTTCCTTGGCTTTTTCGGCGGCCAGCAGGCTGGCGGCGTAATTCCCTCCGGTCTTGGCCTCGCCCGTCCCGCCCACCGCGGCCCGGATATAGTGATCTTCCACGTAAATCTTCACGGGATTCAGACCTTCCTTGTAATAGGCCCCGACAGGTCCGATGATGATAAAAAAGAGATAGGTCCGTGACGGGCGGACACCCAGGTGCGGCTCCGTAGCGAACATGGTGGGCCGGATATAGAGGGACGTCCCCTCGCTCCCGGGGACCCAGTCCCGGTCCAGGAGCACCAGTTTTTTCAACCCCGCCATGACCAGGTCCGTGTCCACTTCCGGCATGCACATCCTTGATGCGGATCGATTCATGCGCGTGAAATTGTCCCTCGCGCGGAACAGGTAAAGATGCCCGTCTTTTCCGCGGTAGGCCTTCAGTCCCTCGAAAATCTCCTGCCCGTAATGGATTCCCATGGCGGCGGGATCGATTGTCAGGTCGCCGTATGGCTGGATCCGGGGATCGTACCAGCCCCTTTCCGCCTCAAAATCCATGACGAACATGTGATCCGTAAAGATGTCGCCGAATCCGAGGGCGTCATCGGCGGGTTTCGGTTTCAATCGGCCGGCATCGGCCTGGATGAGCTTGATCTCCATGTCATTCTCCTTGGGGCTTTTGATCTTCAAAAAGTCTTTACCTCTCCTGACCGGGGTCGACCGGGTTTTAAAGGCCTATTTGATGATTGACGGAGAGCGGACTTCTCATAGCATGAATCGCCCGCCGATGCAATCCGGCAGGCGCGGAGACGGCCCTTCCAGTAACCGGAAAGGGCCGATCCCTTACGGAGCGCATTTCAGATGGGAACCAATTCGTATTTCCGGGTCCCAATGCCCATCTTTTCCGCGTGATCCAGCTGGATGCCCCAGTCGATCCGGGGATAAAGGGCCCTGAATTTGTCCTCCCCATCCCCGGTGCACTTCTCGAGCCGGGCGCCCGGCACCGGCCGTTGCCGGTTGACCATGTCCGCGGAGGCCTGATCAATGGCCACGGGATCCGTGGAAGCCATGATGCCGATATCCGGCACGATCGGGGCATCACTGTGGGCGTAGCAGTCACACGCCGGGGAGATGGCGGTCAGGAAGTTGAGGAATATCGCTTTTCCCTCTTTTCCCTTGAGCACGGCGGCCGTGTATTCGGCCATTTTTTTCTGGAATACGGGGATGTCGGCGCTCCACTGGACGTCAATGGCGCTGTTGGGGCAGATGAGGATGCATTCCCCGCACCCCACGCATTTTTCGGGATCGATAACGGCCTTGCCGTCCTTTAGAGAAATGGCCTCCTGCGCGCAGTGGTCCACGCACTCCCCGCATCCCACGCATTTTTTCCGCTTGACCTTGGGGGAAAGATCGGAATGCTGATCCAGCTTTCCTTTTCTGGCCGCGCATCCCATGCCCAGGTTCTTGAGGGTCCCCCCGAACCCGCAGAGCTCGTGTCCCTTGAAATGAGCGACGCTGATCAGGGCGTCCGCCGCGACGATCTCTTTTCCCACGAACGCCTGCCGGACCAGCTCCCCATTGATCCCGACCTCGGTGTAAGACGCGCCCCTTATGCCGTCGGCGATGATGATGGGAGCGCCCGTAACGGAGTAGGCGAAACCGTTTTCCATGGCCGTGACCATGTGGGAAACGCTGTCTCCGCGGGTCCCGGCGTAAAGGGTGTTGCAGTCGGT
>CAZCVB010000168.1:0-2378 GCA_964501805.1 uncultured Desulfobacteraceae bacterium
CGAAACCGGCAGTGAGCGCAGGCATGGACGCCGGAGCGAACGTAAGTGGAGGGAATATGCCGCTCCCATGCCCGGAAAAAGATCTGCGGT
Organism: uncultured Desulfobacteraceae bacterium; assembly: GCA_964501805.1. Taxonomy (GTDB): domain Bacteria; phylum Desulfobacterota; class DSM-4660; order Desulfatiglandales; family Desulfatiglandaceae; genus CAZCVB01. The sequence continues at coordinate 91 of CAZCVB010000168.1, forward strand.
TGCCGAATAATGAGGGGCGGCCGGGTTTTCCGGACGTAAAACACAGGGAGAGAAAAATCCCCGCCGTTACGAATGGATGCGACTTCCCATTGATTATGCGCCTGTGCTTTGATAGAGTCCCTGTCTGTAAGGAGGGCTTTATGGGTTCTTCTTAACACCGGCCCCCGCTGAATCAGACGAATGGCCTTCTTCCGTTCAGCGGGGGTTGAATATGAACGGGGGAATAAGGGGGAGATGGAACAATGAAGCAGGAAGAGGAACTCGCCCTCAAGATCACCAAGGAAATCGTGGTGAAATTCATCGAGGTCGGGAGGCTGTCGGTCAGTTCCTTTGAGCAGGTCTGGAAACAGGTGCACGGCGCGGTGCGTGACTCGGTGGATGCGTCGGAAAGGGAAAAAGGCTGATACCGAACCCGGTCTTCACGTTCGCGGTCATTCCCCGCGGGCGTCCTGTTCCGCGTCATAGCGGACCGCCATGAGGAACAGCCCCCGCGCCGGTGCCTTGATCCCGGCCATGCGGCGGTCCCTCGAGTCCAGGACCTTCCTGATATCCGCGACATCCCGTTTCCCGAGACCCGCCTCCACCAGTGTGCCCACCAGGTTTCTCACCATGTGCCGCAGGAAACCGTCCGCTTCCACCACAATCCTCAAAACACCGTTTTCAGGACCGTGAATTTCGGCCCTCGTGAGGGTCCGGACCGGGTTCCGGTTGGCGCTTCCCGCGGATTTGAAGGCGGAGAAATCATGGCGCCCCTTCAGAACCGCCAGGCATCGCTCCATTTCCCCGGTATCAAGCGCAGGTCGGACATGCCAGGCGTAGTGTCGCAGGAAGATGTCCGGGTCGCGGCGATTGAGGATCCGGTATTCATAGGTCTTTCTCCGGGCATCGTACCTGGCATGGAAGCCGGGAGGAACCACGCTCGCCTCTCTTACCAGGATATCATCGGGGAGGAGCGCGTTAAGGCCGTTTTTCAAGTCCAGGGGAGGAATGGCGGATCGGGTCGTGAAGTTGCAGACCTGGTTCAGCGCGTGAACCCCCGCGTCGGTCCGGCCCGAAGCGGTCAGCCGAACCGTTTCTCCCGTGATCACGCGGATCCGGCCTTCCACCACTTCCTGAAGGGTGCGGGCGTTTTCCTGGCGCTGCCATCCGTGATAGGCGGTGCCGTCGTAGGCAAGTGTCAGTCTGATGTTTTTCCTGTCCATGAGATGGGGTATCGGATACGGATAAGGGGGTATGATACAAAAAAAGGGGCCTGTGCGGCCCCTGTGGATCCAATTGGCGTGTCTCGCGATACGGTGTTAACGTTTCGAGTACTGGAACCGCGCCCTCGCACCGGGCTGGCCGTACTTTTTCCGTTCTTTCATCCTTGGGTCCCGGGTGAGGAAGCCTTTTTTCTTGAGAGAATTCCGCAATTCAGGATCCGCGATGACCAGCGCGCGGCTGATGCCGTGCCGCACGGCGCCCGCCTGCCCGTTGATCCCGCCTCCCCGGACATTGATATACATGTCGTATTTATCAAGCATCTGCGTCAGGGTAAGCGGTTCAAAGGCGAGTATCCTGTCGGATTCACGAACAAAATATTGCTCCGCGGGACGCTTGTTAATGCTGATCTGACCGGATCCCGGTCTCAGCCATACCCGCGCTACCGCGGTCTTTCGTTTCCCTGTGGCGTGAAATAATGCCTCTGCCATTTAAATCTCCAGCGTTTCGGGTTGTTGCGCCTGGTGCGGGTGTTCCGGCCCGGCGTATATCTTCAGTTTTCTGAGCTGCCGACGGCCCAGGCTGTTCTTGGGAAGCATGCCCTTGACGGCAAAACGCAGGATATCCGTCGGCTTCTTTTCAAGCAGTTTTTTGGCCGAGATCTCCTTGAGACCGCCCATGTAGCCGGTATGCCGGTAATATATCTTGTCGGTCCATTTTTTGCCGGTCAGTTTGACCTTGTCGGCGTTGACCACGATGACAAAATCACCCGTATCCGCGTGCGGCGTGAAAATGGGCTTGTGTTTCCCCCGAAGCCGCATGGCGATCTGGGTGGCCAGCCGGCCCAGAACCCTGTCCCTGGCGTCTACGAGGTACCATTTTTTCTCAACTTCATGTTCCCTGGCAATAAACGTTTTCATGGTATATGATCCTGTGAGACCGTCGATCCGGAACGACCGACTCTGATACAAAAAAATTTGAAAAGAAATTAGTAAGAGATTTTTCTTCGCCTGTCAAGTGATTTCTGGGTGCTATTTTGGAGAAAAGGGGGCGCGGACCTGATATCACCGGCGTGTAGCCGGGGGAAA
>CAZCVB010000168.1:2478-5434 GCA_964501805.1 uncultured Desulfobacteraceae bacterium
ATTGATTCCGAAGGCCCGTGACCCGGCGGGAGGCGTTTCATGAAAGTTCTGATATGCGGGAAAGGAGGCAGCGGAAAGAGCACGCTCTCCGTGCTCATCGCGAGGACCATGAAGGAGCGGGGCTACCGGGTCCTCCTGGTGGACGCGGATGAATCCAATTTCGGTCTTTACCGTCTTATGGGGGTGACCCCGCCGATGACCCTGATGGACTATTTGGGAGGGAAGAAGGGGTTCAAGCAGAAACTGAACGCGCCGCTCCACGCGCATGGCGCGGAAGGCATCCTGCCCGGGAAATTGCGGATCGACGAAATCCCGAAAACGTGCGTGGCCCGGGCCGACGGCATCCGGTTGCTGGTGATCGGGAAAATCCTTGATTTCGGCGAGGGATGCGCCTGTCCCATGGGCGTTCTTTCAAAGATGGTCCTTTCGCGTATCGAGGAAGATGCGGACGAGATCGTGATTGTCGACACGGAAGCAGGCGTGGAGCACTTCGGCAGGGGCGTGGACCAGGCGTGCGACATGGTCATCGGTATCGTGGATCCCACCTTTGAATCCTTTATGACGGCGGAAAAAATATCGGAAATGGCCGAAAAGGCGGGTGCGGCGCTCTTCTTTGTTCTCAACAAGGTGGAGGAAACGGTCGCATCCGTCATGGACGCGCACATCGACACGAAACGGGTGATCGGCAGGATCCCCCGGGACCCGGATATTTTCATGGCCGGCCTCAGCGGGAAGACGCTGGCGACCGGAGTCGGCGGGATGGAGCGTATCGCCCGGACCATCGAGGGGTTCGCCGGGGGCTAAATGGGCCGCCGGTCCCGCTGTATTTTCCGTTGCATGCCGGGCCTTTTTCGGCTACACAGGGTGGGTTCCTTCCAGGATGCCGGGGGAAAGTCCGATGTCAACAGCCGGGAGGTGGCAAACCATGATCGATCTGACCGAAGAACAGCGCATGATCCTCAGTACGGTCCGGGATATCGCTAGGGAAAGGCTCAAACCGAGGGCCGCCGAGATCGATGAAAAACAGGAATTTCCATGGGACGCCGTGAGGATATTTACCGAAAACGGGCTCCTGACCCCCCTTCTCCCTGAAGAATATGGCGGCATCGGCGCAGGCTATCTCACCTTTTCCCTGATCCTGGAGGAGATCTCCAGGGTCTGCGCTTCTTCCGCGCTTGTCCTTATCGCCCAGGCGGACGGCATGCTCCCCATCCTTTACGGCGGGGATGAGGATCTCAAAAAGACCTTCCTTCCCGGCCTGGCGGCCGGAAAGCTGGCCGCCTTTGCGGCCACGGAGCCGGGCGCCGGATCCGATGTCCTTTCCATGAGGACGCGGGCGGTGCGCAGGGGGGACACCTATGTGCTGAACGGACAGAAATGTTTTATCACAAACGGGTCCGTGGCCGATATCCTGAGCGTTTACGCCTACACGGATCCGGCGAAAAAATCGAAGGGGATCAGCGCATTTGTCGTGGAAAAGGGGGCCCGGGGCCTGGTCTACGGAAAAAATGAAAACAAGATGGGCATGCGGGGATCCGTCAATTCGGAGCTTTTTTTCGAAGACCTGGAACTGCCGGCAGAAAACAGGATCGGAAGGGAGGGAGACGGCTTCTCCAACATGATGGCGGCCCTGAACACCAGCCGCCTTTTTGCCGCGTCCCAGGCCGTCGGACTGGCGCAGGGCGCCATGGACGAGGCGGTCCGGTACGCGGGCCAGCGGGTCCAGTTCGGGTCCCCGATCTCGAGGATCCAGGCTGTTCAGTTCATGATCGCCGACATGGCGGCCGGGATCGAGGCGGCCCGGCTCCTCACCTACCAGGCGGCCCGCTGCCTGGACAGGAAAGACACGCGCCGCGGCACGAAATTCTGCGCCATGGCCAAATTTCTCGCGTCCGACACCGCCATGAAGGTCACCACCGACGCGGTGCAGGTCATGGGCGGCTACGGGTACATGAAGGATTACCCGGTGGAAAGGATGATGCGGGATGCCAAGCTGATCCAGATCTACACCGGGACCAACCAGATCATGCGGATGGTTACGGCGCGCGAGATATTCAGGCAGTCGCTCCCCGGGACGCCTACCGCCACGTGATGGGCGGATCGTTTCTAAGCGGCAGCCGGTGGTAGTGGTATTTCGGGTATCCCACCATCATGGCGCCGAATGCGGCATGCCCTGCGGGGAGGTCCAGCGCCGTCATCATGGGCGGCCACATGGCGGCCGCGGCGTTGAAGTATCCGGCCCAGCAGGCCCCCAGGCCAAGGGAAGGCGCCGCCAGTTCCACGTAGGCGAGCGCGATGGTGCATGCGGCCGGGGCGGTTCGTTCGTCTTTCGGGGCGTGGGCCACCACGACATGGGGCGCGCCCCGGCAGATGCGGTCGATTCCCCTCTCCCACGCGCGCACGATCCGGTCCATGTGCAATTGCTCCGCCAGCGGGGCCCGCTCCGCCATGAGGTGACGCATCCAGTCTATCACCCGGCCCGAAAGCCGGTGGACCTCCTCTGTGTCATGGATCACCCGCCAGTGAACCGGCTGGACATTATGCCCGGACGGCGCGAACCTCGCCATTTCAATCAACCGCGTGATCAAATTCCTGCGAAGGGGTTCGGGCCGGTAGGTTCGGATGGAACGCCGGTAGCGGAGGAGATGGGCCATCCTCCCGGGATCGGGGATCCATTCCGTCCGGACGGGAGGACATTCTTCGGACCGCATGGCCGCATGGCTGAACGCCCCTTCCGGGCAGGCGGCCACGCAGTGACCGCAACGGATACAGATCCGGTCGGCGTCTCCGGAGGGAGTGGGCGTCGGGTGATCGTCTTTCAGTTCGATGACGCCCATGGGGCATACCTCCACGCAGATCCCGTCACGAATACATTTTTCCCTGTTTACGTCAAAAAGCGGCATTTTTATTGTCCCATTCTGGGAATGGGAGAAAAACCCTCGCCTTCAGGCGAAGA
>CAZCVB010000169.1:0-5354 GCA_964501805.1 uncultured Desulfobacteraceae bacterium
CACCGAAGACGGCTGCGAGATCCTGACCCCCGCGGCCGCGGAGATTTTCACGGTTTCCCGATAGCCCCGGTATGCCTTTGCGGTTTTCCCCCGGGTATTGAAATACCACGAAATGATGGAAGGTTGCGGGGAAATCCCATGATTATCGAACAGGGGATCGTTGAGGAGATCAGGGGTCGCAAGGCCCTGGTCCGCATCCAGAAAAGCGCGGCCTGTGCCGGATGTCCCACCCGGGACAGCTGCGAGGTCGGCTCGGACCGGCCCATGCGCATTGAGGTGGCCAACGATCCGGGGGCGCGTGTCGGAGACCGGGTGGAGATCAGTATGCCCGCCGCCACCCTCATGAAACTCTCGCTGATGGTCTATTTTCTTCCGGTCGTGGCCCTTGTGGCCGGTGCGGTGACGGGAAACGCGCTGGCCGGATACCTGCACGCGGATCCCACCGTCGCCTCTGTCGCGGGCGGCGGACTTGCCATGGCGATGACCTATTTCGTGTTGAAATGGATGGACCGGGGGGCCGGAGTCCGCGAGACGTACCGTCCGCGGATGACGCGGGTGTTTCACGGGTCCGGGCCGCACTCGCCCCTTGAAAAAGAGCCGGACCTCTGATACCGTTCGCTGACATCCCGCCGGTCCTGTCTGAAGGGTCGCGCCCGGGACCGTATGGCCTGTTTTCAGGAATGGGTTTGAGATTTTTTTGATGTCAACCGCTTGTTTTCCGGGCAAATTCCGTGTCCCGGTATATTTTCAGGGAGAGCAGAATGAACCACGACGATGTCCCGTATGGATTCACGTTCGATGATCTTATCCTGGTCCCGGGCCATTCAACCGTGCTGCCGGGTGACGTGGATGTCCGGACCCGGCTGTCACGGCATATCCGGCTGAACATCCCTATCGTCAGCGCTGCGATGGATACGGTGACCGAAGCCGAGACCGCCATCACCATTGCCAGGCAGGGGGGCCTCGGGTTTATCCACAAGAACATGAGCATCGAACGGCAGACCCTCCAGGTGGAGAAAGTAAAAAAGTCGGAAAGCGGCATGATCGTGGATCCCATTACGATCGAGCCGGATCGAAAGATCCACGATGTGCTGGAAATCATGGAAAAATACCGTATTTCCGGGGTCCCGGTGGTCAAGGGCGGCAACCTGGTGGGAATTATCACCAACCGGGACCTGAGATTCGAGACCAACCTGGACCAGAAGGTCGAGGCGGTGATGACGCGGGAAAACCTGGCCACCGCGCCCGTGGGGATCACGCTGGAGGAATCGAAAAAAATCCTTCACCAGCGGCGGATCGAAAAACTGCTGGTGGTGGATGACAGCGGAAAGCTGCAGGGACTTATCACCATCAAGGACATCGAAAAGATCCGGAAATATCCCAATTCATGTAAAGACGACCTGGGCCGCCTCAGGGTGGGCGCGGCCGTCGGCATCGGCCCGGACACCATGGACCGGATTTCCGCGCTGGCCGATGCCGCCGTGGACGTGGTGGTGATCGATACGGCCCACGGCCATTCGGAACGGGTGATCCAGGCGGTGAGGGATGCCAGGAAGCGGTTCCCGGACCTGGAGCTCCTTGCCGGCAACGTGGCAACGGCCGAGGGGACGCGGGCCCTTATTGAAGCCGGGGCGGACGGGGTGAAAGTCGGCGTGGGGCCGGGTTCCATCTGCACCACGCGCGTGGTGGCGGGGGTCGGCGTCCCGCAGATGTCGGCCGTCATGGACTGCGCGGCCGAGGCCAGAAAACACGGGGTGCCCATCATCTCCGACGGCGGCATCAAGTTTTCCGGGGATATCACCAAGGCCCTGGCGGGCGGCGCGGACGCCGTGATGATCGGCGGGCTGTTCGCCGGGACGGAGGAAAGCCCGGGCGAGACCATCCTTTTTCAGGGCAGGACCTACAAGGTTTACCGGGGCATGGGTTCCCTGGAGGCCATGAAGGAGGGGAGCAGTGACCGGTACTTCCAGGACCGGTCCGAAGTGGAGAAAAAGCTGGTCCCGGAAGGGATCGTGGGCCGGGTTCCCTACCGGGGGCCCCTGGCGGAAACCGTCTACCAGCTGGTGGGGGGGCTGAGATCCGGCATGGGCTACCTGGGATGTGAAACGATCCCGGCCCTTCAGTCCCGCGCCCGGTTTACCCGGATCTCGCCGGCGGGACTCCGGGAGAGCCACGTCCATGACGTGATTATCACCAAGGAGGCGCCCAACTACCGGCTGGAATAACCCCGGCCGGCGGCAACGGCGCTGTTACAAGAAGCCTTCGCCGTGATTCGGGACGGACATGATGGATACCCTTGACCAGAAGATACTGATCCTCGACTTCGGCTCACAGTACACCCAGTTGATCGCCCGGCGCGTCCGGGAGGCCCGGGTCTATTGCGAGATCCATCCCTTCAATATGGATCTCGAAGCGGTTCGCGCCTTTTCCCCCAGGGGGATCATCCTTTCGGGGGGGCCGTCCAGCATATACGATACGGACGCGCCCATGGCCGATCGGCGGGTTCTTGAACTGGGGGTCCCCGTGCTGGGCATCTGTTACGGGATGCAGTTTATCACCCGCGTGGCCGGGGGCGCAGTGGCGGGCGCCGTGGACCGGGAATACGGCAACGCCGTCATCACCATCAGTGACGACCGGGACCTGTTCCACGGCTTTGACAGGGGGAGCCAGCAGACCGTCTGGATGAGCCACGGGGACCGCATCGACCGGATGCCGGAGGGGTTCGTCTCCCTGGCGGCCAGCAGCAACAGCCCGGTGGCGGCCATGGCGGATTCGGCCCGGCGGTTCTTCGGGGTCCAGTTCCACCCGGAGGTGGCCCATACCCCGGAAGGTCCCAGGATCCTCAGAAATTTCCTGTTCAGGATATGCAGGTGCGATCCCTCGTGGACCATGACCTCTTTTGTCCGCCGGACCGTCCTGTCCCTGAGGGAGACCATCGGCGAGGACCGCGTCATCTGCGGCCTTTCCGGGGGCGTCGATTCTTCGGTTACGGCCGTGCTGCTGCACCGGGCCGCGGGGGACAGGCTTTCCTGTATCCTTGTGGACAACGGCCTCCTGAGAAAAGGGGAGGCCCGCGAGGTCATGGAACTTTTTCAGGGATACTATGGCATGGACCTCCACCTGGTGGATGCATCCGCCCATTTCCTGGATCTCCTGAAGGGCGTGGAAGACCCGGAGGAGAAGCGGAAGATTATCGGTCGTGAGTTTATCCGGGTTTTTGAACAAAAGGCCAGGGAACTCGGGAAGGCCAGATACCTGGCCCAGGGCACCCTTTATCCCGATGTCATCGAGAGTGTTTCGTTCAAGGGACCGTCCGCCACCATCAAGAGCCATCACAACGTGGGCGGGCTTCCGGAGGTGATGGAACTGGAGCTCCTGGAACCCCTGCGGGAACTCTTCAAGGACGAGGTCCGGCAGGTGGGTCTGGAACTGGACCTCCCGAGGGAGATGGTGATGCGCCAGCCGTTCCCCGGCCCCGGGCTGGCGGTCAGGATCCTGGGGGAGGTGACCCGGGAACGGCTGGAAATTCTTCGCTCCGCCGACGTGATCGTCCTGGAAGAGATCCGGAAGGCCGGCCTTTATGAAAAGGTCTGGCAGTCTTTCGCCGTCCTCCTCCCGGTGCGGACAGTGGGCGTGATGGGGGACGAACGGACATACGAGCATGTCATCGCGGTCCGGGTCGTGGACAGCCTGGATGCCATGACCGCGGACTGGTCCCGGGTCCCCTATGAGATGCTGGCCAGGATTTCCAACCGGATCATCAACAGTGTCAAGGGAGTGAACCGGGTGGTCTACGATATCTCGTCCAAGCCGCCCAGCACCATCGAGTGGGAGTGATCCGGCGGCAAGGTTCTTTCGATGATCCGTTCTGACGTGCGCGCGTACCGGAGGAAGGCACGGGCTCCGGGCCTGGTGAGCTTCCGCGTCCAGGTCAGGGAAACGGACCTCTGGGTCAGCGCGGGGGTGAACCTGGAGGAAGAGACACGAGACCGGGTCTTCCAGTGCCGGCGCCAGATCGAGGCGTATATTCGTGATCACCCGGATTTCCTTACCACCCTTTCCCCCTACCGGAGGGATCCGTTCGCGCCCCCGCTGGTGAAAGAGATGATCCGTGTCACGGGGCCTTTGGGGGTGGGACCCATGGCATCGGTGGCCGGGGCCATCGCCCAGTGCGTGGGGACGGGTCTTCTGGATCTGACGCCGCAGGTGATCGTTGAAAACGGGGGAGACGTGTTTCTCCGGGCCGACCGGCCGGTGACGGTTTCCATTTTTGCGGGAAAATCGCCGTTGAGCGGACGCTTCGGGATCCTGATCCGCGAAAAGGACATGCCGCTGGGGATCTGTTCCTCGTCCGCAAGCATCGGGCATTCCCTCAGCATGGGGATCGCGGATGCGGCCTGTATCCTGTCCCCGTCGGCGGCCCTGGCGGACGCCGCCGCCACGGCCCTCGGAAACCGGGTCCGGCGGAAAAGGGATCTTTCAGCGGCGGCCGACTGGGCGAGCCGGGTGGCGGGCGTCTCGGGCGGAGTGCTGATCGTCCAGGACCGGATGGCCACGTGGGGGGCGGTGGAACTGGTGGAGATTTGAGACCGTTGTAAAAACAAGTGTCTTGATGTGACGCCCCCGCCGGGCTGCAGCCGTATCACAGATCATAAAGCGTGTCGTCCACCGTGGGAGGGACACGCCTGGCTACAGCCCTTTTTTTTCCGGAAACGAACGGGTCCTCCGATTCCAGAAGATCGCCCATCTCGGCCTCTATTTCTTCCGGGTCTTCCCCCGCCGCCATCCTGCCCAGCGCCTCTTCCATGCCGGGGCTCAGCTCCAGTCCGGTCATGTCCGTCAATTTCCGCATGAGATCCGCGGCCTGCCGGGGATCATCCTCGTCCAGGTGCTCCGCCTCTTTTGCGAGGGCGGCCATGGCCGTTTCCATTTTGTCCTCGTCCATGTCCGGAAGGGGCATGTCGTCCGATTCGGAAAGGTTCCGGGATACGGAAAACACGGACATCCGGCGATCCAGGCGCCGCTTCCCGCAACGGGGGCACAGCGGCCGCTTGTCGGTGTTCACGGTTCTGGAGAAGAAATTGAAGATCCGGTTGCATGCGGGGCAGTAAAATTCATAGATGGGCATTGGATCCTCCCTTGGATGTTAACCTGAATTTCCACTCGATTTCCGCCGGACATTCCATGCCGGCGACGATGTGCGGTCCGGTTTTCGCGCGGTGGAATTCCCATGAAAAAGATACAAAAACGGCGTTTTCCGGTCAACCGCCTTTCGCGGTCCGCCAGATTATGGGTTGTCTTTTCCGGGGTGATATGGGTATACTTCCCAACCGGATCCGGGCGTCGGTTTTTTT
>CAZCVB010000170.1:0-5349 GCA_964501805.1 uncultured Desulfobacteraceae bacterium
TTTTCGGTTTAAAATGGAGCAGGGACCCGGCGCACGGCGAGGCGACAATCCCCGGCGACCTCGCCCCGGGATCCTGAAGGGCGAGCGGCCGGGATGTTATCAGAATAATGATGGTATGACATTATGGCGACAAAAAAGGCGAAAAAAGGCCGGATAGTGATCGACACGGAGTGGTGCAAGGGATGTTACCTGTGCATTTCCGTGTGTCCGAACCAGCTCATCCGGGTATCGGAAAACCTGAACCAGAAAGGCTATTACCCGGCGGAATTCATAGAGGCGGACGGAGCGGGCCCCGATTCCCGGTGTACGGGGTGCGCCATGTGCGCGACCGTTTGCCCCGATGTCGCAATAGAGGTGTATCGTGGCTGAAAAACAGTTGATGCGGGGAAGTCATGTGATCGGCGAGGCGGCCGTTCGTGCCGGCTGCCGTTTTTACGCGGGGTATCCCATCACCCCTCAAAACGAACTGGGAGAATATCTTTCCGCGGCCATGGCCGGGCTGGAGGACGGCACCTTCATCCAGGCGGAAAGCGAGCTGGCCGCCATCAACATGGTTATCGGCGCTTCCATGGCGGGCGCCCGGGCCATGACCAGTTCCTCCAGTCCCGGGATCAGCCTGAAACAGGAAGGGATCTCCTATCTCGCGGCCCAGGAACTCCCGGCCGTGATCGTCAATACCATGCGCGGCGGTCCGGGGCTGGGAAATATCGCGCCGGCCCAGGGGGACTATTTCCAGGCCACCCGGGGCGGGGGTCACGGGGATTACCGGGTCATCGTACTGGCCCCCGCGTCCGCCCAGGAGCTGGCCAACCTGACACGGAAGGCGTTCGAATACGCGGACCGGTACCGGACGCCTGTCATGATCCTGGGTGACGGCATGATGGGACAGATGATGGAGCCGGTGACCTTTCCCGATCCGGTCAACCCGAAAAAACTGGCGCCCAAGCCATGGATCCTGGACGGCGCGGACGGGAGGCCCAGCCGCCTGATCCGGTCCCTGCTCCTGGACACCTCCATGGAGGAGGAACACAACTGGAAGCTGGCCAGGAAATACGAGGCCATTGCCAGGGAAATCGCCGAGGAAGACAGTTATCTCACCGAGGACGCCCGCCTGGTGGTGGTGGCCTACGGAACGGCCGCGCGGATCGCGAAAGGCGCCATCAAGCGGGTCCGCGAAATGGGGCTCAAGGTGGGGATGTTCCGGCCGGTCACGCTCTATCCCTACCCACAAAAACACCTGCTGGAAATGAGCCGCGCGGTGAAGGATTTCCTGGTGTTCGAAATGAGCACGGGACAGATGGTGGAGGACGTGAAACTGGTCCTGGAGGGAAGGGCCCGCGTCCATTTCTACGGCCGTCCCGGCGGGATCGTCTCCACCCCGGATGAAATCGCCAAGGTGATCAGCAGCCTTTATTACCGCCAGCACCTGGAAGAGGAATAACAGATGGAAAAAAAGGTTTTCCAAAGGCCGAGGTATCTCAAGAAGGCGGTCTTCCATTACTGCCCCGGTTGCGGGCACAGCATCATTCACCGCCTGATCGCCGAGGTCATCGAGGAACTGGAGATCGGGAACCGGGTCGTCGCCGTTCCCCCGGCCGGGTGTGCGGTCCTGGCCTACAATTATCTCGACATGGACATGGGGGAGGCCCCGCACGGCAGGGGAGCCGCCGTGGCCACGGGAATCAAGCGCATACTCCCGGACCGCATCGTCTTTTCCTACCAGGGAGACGGGGATATCGCCGCCATCGGCACCGCCGAGACCATCCACGCGGCCAACAGGGGAGAAAACATCACGGTTTTTTTCGTAAACAACGGCGTTTACGGCATGACGGGCGGCCAGATGGCCCCCACCACCATCGACGGCCAGAATTCCACCACCACTCCGGGAGGCCGCGATCCCTCCCGGGACGGCTCCCCCCTGGACCTGAGCCGGATGCTGGCCATCGCCAGGGGCAGCGTTTACATCGAACGGACCGCGGTCAACTCCTATAAGAACATCCGGCGGACAAAAAAGGCCATCACCAAGGCCTTCAGGACCCAGATGGCCGGGCGGGGATTTTCCCTGGTGGAGATCCTTTCTCCCTGTCCCACCAACTGGAAGATGTCCCCGGTGGATGCCGCCAGGTGGGTGGACGACACCTTCATGAAGGTCTTCCCGCTCAAGGTTATCAAGGACGAGGTGGGAAAGCTGAGCTGACACGCGATGAAACCACGGAGTGATATTCTATGACCAAGAAAACCGTCTTTGCGGGCTTTGGGGGACAGGGCGTCCTCATGATGGGCTATGTGCTGGCCGTATCCGCCATGCGGGAGGGAAAGGAAGTGACCTACCTCCCCTCCTACGGCGCGGAAGTCCGGGGCGGCACCGCCAACTGCACGGTGGTGGTATCGGACGAAGAGATCTTCTCGCCCGTCGCCTCCTCGCCGGATTACGCCGTGATCATGAACCAGCCCTCCCTGAACCGGTTCGAGGGCATGATCAAGGCGGGCGGGACCATTATCCTGAACTCAAGCCTCTCGGATATCGTGGTTCCCCGGAAGGACCTGGAAATCATCAAGGTTCCGGCCAACGACATCGCCAGGAAACTGGGCAGCGAGCGCACCGTCAACATGATCATGCTGGGCGCGTTTGTCACGAAAACAAAAATCACCTCCCTCGAATCCATCATGAACGGACTCTCCGAGATCGTGAAGGGAAAAAAGGCCAGCGTGATGAAACTGAACCGGAAAGGCCTGGACAAGGGTGCGGAATGCGTGTTGAAAGGAGCATCTGAATGAAAACCGTGAAACAGATCGACCTGTTGATGAAGAATGAACCGGGCGCCCTCTCGGCGGTGAGCGAGCTTCTGGGGGCCAACGGAATCAATATCATCGCCTTTTACGTGGCAACGGAGGCGGACCAGGGGCGGCTTCATTTCGTACCCAATGATCCGGACAAGGCGCTCAATGTCCTGAATACCGCCGGTTACCAGACGGAAACGCAGGAGGTCCTCGCCTGCGTCACCCCCCACCATCCCGGAGGACTCAACGCCGTCCTGAAGCCGTTGAAAACGGCCGGCATCAACGTGGATTACATCTACCCCTGCCTCGGCACCGGCGACATCACCGTCCTGATCGTGGGGGTCGCCGACCTTGAAAAGGCGTTTCAGATCATGGCCGACAACTGGATCCGCGTACTGGGCGACGACCTCTACCATATCTGACGACCCCGTAAAAAGTCCGCCTGCTGCGTTGCGCCTCGCCCCTTCCCGTCTCGCGACGCCTTACATACGGCGCTTTTTACGAAATCATCATATCTGAACCCGCGCACCGGGAACCCCGGCCGGTACCCTTCTTCCCAAAGGCGACCGGCCGTTTTTTTTCTCCGGCCCTTTTCCGTGGGACACGGGAACGCATCTTTCCCGCTGACGGCCTTTTTGCCGTCCGGACGGCGGAAAGACCGTTTTGCGGCGCCATCGGCCTTGATTCCCCCCTGAAAAACTGATAAGAACCCCCTGATGAAAACGGCGGTCGCCACAGAAAAAAAGGCCGGGATCTCCTTAGGGGCCGGGATCAAGTTCTGCTTTTTTTTCCTGTTTCTGATCCTGTCTTTCTGCCTGTTCCGGTTCACGCCCTTTCGGCATTATCTGACGCCCCAAACCCTGGATCTCTTCCTCGACGCGCTGGGCGTCTGGGCCCCGGTCGGGTATGTGACGATTTTTGCCGCCGGGCTGTGCCTGGCCGTGCCCGCCAGCATGCTCACGCTGGTGGGGGCCGCCCTGTTCGGGGCGTCCCGCGGGTTTTTCTACGCCTGGCTGGGCGCGCTGGCCGGCTCCAGCGGCGCCTTTTTTATCGGGAGGAGACTGGGAAGGGATTTTGTGGAATCGATCATGGGAGACCGGCTCCACCGTTACGACGACGCCATCGAGAAAAACGGCTTCCTCACGGTCCTTTACCTGAGGCTGCTGAACACCCCCCTGGTGGCCATGAATTTCGGGATCGGGCTGACAAAGGTCCGGTTCCGGGACTATTTCCTCGGCACGGCCCTGGGGATCATGATATCCCTTTTCGTCATCTGTTTTTTCGGCGGCACCCTGAAGGCGGTGTGGGTCTCCGGAAAATGGAGCGAACTCCTGTCCCCGCGGGTCTTTCTTGCCCTGGCGCTGTTTATATTTTCACTTTTCATTCCCCTGATCATCAGCAAGGCAAGACGAATGACGGCAAAAAGCGGTCCGCCCCGGTCCTGACGGGCGGATGAAAGGACCGATTCCGTCCTGCCGAAAACCTGAAAGGAGATGACAGATCAAAATGACTGATGGCCTGGACCAATTGTGCGTGAATACCATCCGGATGCTGTCCGTGGACGCGATTCAGAAGGCGAATTCCGGACACCCGGGCATGCCCATGGGGGCGGCTCCCATGGCCTATGTCCTGTGGACCCGTTTCCTCCGCCACAATCCCCGAAACCCGGGGTGGCCCGACCGGGACCGTTTTATTCTTTCCGCCGGGCACGGCTCCATGCTGCTCTACAGCCTGCTTTTCCTGGCCGGATACGACCTGGGACTGGAGGACATCATGAATTTCCGCCAGTGGGGCAGCAGGACGCCCGGCCACCCGGAATATCCCCTGACCCCCGGCGTGGAGACCACCACGGGCCCCCTGGGCCAGGGATTCGCCAACGGGGTGGGGATGGCCGTCTCCGAGCGCTTTCTTGCCGCGCGTTTCAACCGCCCCGGCCACGAGATCGTCAACCACTATACCTACGGGATCGTCAGTGACGGCGAACTCATGGAAGGCGTCACGCACGAGGCCGCTTCCCTGGCCGGCCACCTGGGTCTCGGAAAGCTGATCTACCTTTATGACGACAACCGGATTTCCATTGAAGGGAGCACCGACATCACCTTTACGGAAGACCGGGCCGCGCGCTTTGCGGCTTACGGCTGGCACGTGGAGGAAGTGGCGGACGGCAACGACCTGGACGCCATCGAGGCGGCCCTCCGCCGGGCGCAGGAGGAAAGGGACCGTCCTTCCCTGATCTCGGTCCGGACCCACATCGGCTACGGCAGTCCCAACAAGCAGGACACCCCGTCGGCCCACGGCGAACCCCTCGGCCCGGACGAGGTCCGGCGCACCAAGGAACACCTGGGGTGGCCGGTGGAACCCGCGTTTTTCGTTCCCGACGGCGTGATCGACCATTTCCGGAAGCAATCGTCCGGCGGGACGGGGGCGGAAGCCGTGTGGCGGAAAACGCTCGATGCCTATGGGACCGAATTTCCGGAGAAGGCCGCGGAGTGGCGGCAATGGACGACCGGGGTGCCGGCGGAAGGGTGGGACCGGAAGATCCCGTCATTTCCCCCGGACCCGAAAGGG
>CAZCVB010000171.1:0-2801 GCA_964501805.1 uncultured Desulfobacteraceae bacterium
ACAAGGGTTGTATTCCCCGCCCGTTTCAGCGAGGGCCTGTGCCTCCTCACACGCGGGCGGATTACGCTTAATCCCGCTATGGCGGGGTCGCCTTACCGGAATGCGACCAACGGCATTTCGCGACGGTTTTCCCCGTGATTTTCGCGCCTCTGTGAGGAATTTATTTTTTGTCCTTTGTCCATCCTGCTGGAAAGTGCGCGCGGATGCTGGTATGTTCCAAGAAACGCCTTAATAAGAAAGGAGTGATCAATTGACGCATCTGATACCGCCTCACGGCGGAGAACTTGTTGATTTGATTGTTCCGGATGAACGAAAGGAGGTCCTGAGGGATCTCTCCCTGCACATCCCTTCCATTGCCCTGTCGGAGAGCCAGATGTGCGACCTGGAACTCCTGATGAACGGGGCGTTTTCGCCGCTCAAGGGTTTCCTGTCGCAGACGGACTATGCGTCCGTCCTGGACCGGATGCGCCTGCAGGATGGTACCCTGTGGCCCATGCCGGTGTGCCTGGACGTGACCGAGGTGGAGGCCTCACGGCTCGAGGCCGGACAATCCGTGGCGCTTCGGGACCCGGAAGGGTTCATGCTGGCCGTGATGAACGTGGAGGAGGTCTGGCCCGTCGACAAGGAGGCGGAGGCGCAGGCCGTTTACGGGACTACGGACATGGCGCACCCGGGCGTGGACTATCTTTTCAACCGGACCGGGAGCCACTATGTGGGGGGGTCGGTTGAGGGCGTCAACATGCCGCTCCATTTTGATTTCAAGCACCTGCGCCTCACGCCGCTGGAGGTGAGAACCCTCTGCGCCAAACTGGGATGGCGACGGATGGTGGGATTCCAGACCCGGAACCCGCTTCACCGGGCCCAGTTCGAGATGACCCTGCGGGCCATGAGGGAAACAAAGGCCAACCTGTTGCTCCAGCCGGTGGTGGGGCGGACCCGGCCGGGGGATATCGATTATTACACGCGGGTGCGATGCTACCAGGCGGCAGGCAGGCATTACGCCCCGAACATGGTCCTCCTCTCTCTCCTCCCGCTCGCCATGCGCATGGCCGGGCCGCGGGAGGCCCTCTGGCATGCCCTGATCCGGAAGAATTACGGATGCACCCATTTCATCGTGGGCCGCGATCATGCGGGACCGGGATGCGATGGGAAGGGCAGGCCCTTTTACGGCCCTTATGCGGCCCAGGAGCTCCTGGCCCGGCATCAGGATGAGATCGGCATCAGGATCGTCCCGTTCGAGGAGATGGTCTATCTGCCCCGGCAGGACCGGTATGTGCCCTGTGGGGACGTGGACGATGATGCGGAGGCAAAGCGTCTTTCCGGAACGGAATTGAGGTCCCTGTTGCGTTCGGGTCTTGAAATCCCGGAATGGTTCACGTTCCCCGAGGTGATCACGGAACTCCGGTCGGCGTATCCGCCCCGGCACCGGCAGGGATTCACCGTTTTTTTCACCGGTCTTTCCGGCGCCGGAAAGTCGACCATTGCCCGGGTCCTGCTGTCGAGATTCCTGGAGATGGGCGACCGGCCGGTGACGCTCCTGGACGGGGATATCGTGCGGCGGCACCTGTCCAGCGAACTGGGATTTTCCAAGGAGGACCGGGATATCAATGTGCGGCGAATCGGCTTCGTGGCCAGCGAAATCACCAAGAACCGGGGGATCGCCATTTGCGCCCCCATTGCGCCGTACCGTCTCTCCCGCCGGCAGATCCGCCAGATGATCGAGGAATACGGGGGATTCATCGAGGTATTTGTCGCCACGTCACTGGAGGTCTGTGAGAAGCGGGACCGGAAGGGGATCTACGCCAAGGCCAGGGCGGGACTGATCAAGGGATTTACCGGGATCGATGATCCGTACGAGCCGCCGGAGAACGCGGAGGTGATCGTGGACACGTCCGATCTGACTCCGGATGAGGCGGCCCAGGAGGTCCTGCTGGAATTGCAGCGCCAGGGATATATCCGGTAGGCGCTGATCATGGGACACCTGAATTGAGCGCTCCAGGTTTTGACGGAAGACTTTTTTTCGTGATATTACTGAGATACTCACCGATTTTTCCGGGATTGTCTTACCCGTCAGGAGCAGAAATGCGACAGGGGTATTGTTTCAAAATCATCAGGATTTGAAGCCCTTCCCGATTTCATCGAATCTGCGGCGTCGTGCTTGGGCTTTTGTCGCTGCGGCGTACTTTCATGTACGCCTTATTCCTGAAGCCTTGCACGCCTTGCATTTGCGATAAACTCGGGATCGTTTAATTTAGGTTTAAGGAATAAACCTTTATTTACCGATACGGGAGGAAAATATCCACATGGATTTTATTGACCTTCGGTCTCAACAGGCCGCTGTCCGTGATGAAATCGAATCCAATATCCGGGCCGTGCTGGATCACGGCCGGTACATCATGGGTCCTGAAGTGGGCCGACTGGAGGCGGAACTGGCGTCCTTCGTGGGTGTGAAACACGCCGTCGGGTGCGGATCGGGCACGGATGCCCTGCTCATGGCCCTGATGGCCCATAACGTGGGCCCCGGTGACGCAGTCTTTACAACGCCGTTTACCTTTATCGCCACCGCGGAGATGATCCGTCTCCTCGGGGCCGTTCCGGTATTTGTGGATATCGATCCGGTTACCTTTAACATGGATCCCGGAAATCTGGACAGGGCGATCCGGGCGGTGAAGGGGAATGACTCAAGTGGGTATCCGCTTCCTCTCCCCTTAAGGCCCCGACATGCTGCGCCCGGCGCAAAATTTCTTCCAAAGGGGATCATCGCGGTCGCTCTGTTCGGGCTTCCCGCGGATTATGCCGAA
>CAZCVB010000171.1:2811-5320 GCA_964501805.1 uncultured Desulfobacteraceae bacterium
TGACGAAATCAACGGGATCGCCGCGGATCACGGCCTTTTCGTGATCGAAGACGCGGCCCAGTCTCTGGGGGCGGCGTACCGGGGGAAAAAGGCCGGGGCCCTTTCGGCCGTCGGGTGTACCTCCTTTTTTCCCGCAAAGCCCCTGGGCTGTTACGGGGACGGGGGTATGTGTTTCACGGATGATGGGGCACTGGCCGAGCGGATGAAATCCATCCGGATCCATGGGCAGGGGAAAGACAAATACGAAAATATCCGGATCGGCATCAACGCACGCCTGGACACGATTCAGGCCGCGGTGCTCCTGGCCAAATTCGGGATCTTCCCTCGCGAGATCGAACTCCGGCAAAAGGTGGCGGAGCGATACAATCATCTCCTCAACGGCACCGCCTCCGGCCTGGTGACGCCCCGGATCCCCGGACACAGCCGGTCGGTTTTTGCCCAATATTCCATCTTGGCGCGGGATACTTCCCACCGCCGGGCGCTTCAGGACCGACTGAAAAAGGAAGACATCCACACCGCCGTTTACTACCCAAAGCCCCTCCACCGGCAGGAGGCCTTCAGGGACCTGGGGCATCAAGCGGGCGATTTTCCCGTGAGCGAGGCGTGCGCGGCCAGGATCTTCAGCCTGCCCATGCACCCGTACCTCGCCGAGGCGGATCAGGAGCGAATCGCCTCGCTTCTCGCCGGCCGGTCATGAAGGGGACTGTTTTGGATACTCTGGGCGAACGAAAGGAAATAGCGTGGCGGAAGAATCCATGAGAGATATCAGGGAGGGAGAAAGCCCCGGGATCGCCGTGATCGGGTCCGGGTACTGGGGCAAGAACCTGGTGCGCAATTATCACCGGCTCGGGGTTCTTCGGCTGATCTGCGACAGGGATGAGGAGACCCTTGCCGGTTTCCGGGAACAATACCCCGGCGTAGAGGTGTGTCTCTCCATCAACGATGTCCTTTCCCGCAGCGATATCGAGGGGGTTGTGATCGCCACGCCCGTGGAAACCCACTTCAATGTGGCCGCGGAGGCCCTGCTGGCCGACAAGCATGTCTATGTGGAGAAGCCCCTGGTCCTTCATATGAAAGAAGGAGAAGAACTGATCCGTCTGAGCGATGAGCGGGGCCGGATTCTCATGGTGGGGCATCTTCTCCAGTACCATCCCGCCTTTATCCGACTCAGGGAACTGGTTTTTGACGGAGATCTGGGACGGATCAACTACCTCTCTTCCAATCGTCTGAATTTCGGAAAGATCCGGCGGGAGGAGAACATCCTCTGGTCCTTCGCGCCCCACGATATTTCCATGACCTTGTCCCTTCTCGATGAGGAGCCGGAAGCGGTCCGCGCCCTGGGCGCCAACTACCTCCACCGGAAGATCGCAGACGTTACGACAACACACCTGGAATTTCCTTCCGGTGTCAAGGCCCATATCTTTGTCTCCTGGCTGCACCCTTACAAGGAGCAGAATCTGGTGGTGGTGGGAGACCGGAAAATGGCGGTATTTAACGATACGCTCTCCTGGCCCCGGAAGCTCTGCCTCTATCCCCACCACATCAAGTGGGAGAAGAACATGCCGGTGCCGGAAAAGGCGGAACCTGAATATATCCCTATCGAGGAGACCGAGCCCCTGAGAACCGAGTGCCTCCATTTCCTCCATTGCATCGTCTCCGGAGAGCGGCCCCGCACCGACGGACGGGAGGGATTGCGGGTCCTGAAGGTCCTCAAGGCGAGCCAGGATTCCATGGACCGGCAGGGGGAGAAAATCGTGCCGGGCCAACCGCGCGGAGGCCCGGAGGAGATCGGCGGCGCTGGATCGGACGCCTGTTTCGTCCACCCCAGTTCCGTAATCGAAAGGGATGTGGAAATCGGACGGGGAACCCGGATATGGCATTTTTCCCATGTCCTGTCCGGGTCGCGTATCGGAGAGCGGTGTACCCTTGGTCAGAACGTGGCGGTCGGACCCGATGTGGTGGTCGGTGATGGATGCAGGATCCAGAACAACGTGAGCGTGTTCAAGGGGATTACCCTGGAGAAGGATGTTTTCTGCGGTCCCTCCATGGTCTTCACCAATGTCTACAATCCCCGGGCCGAAATCCGGAAAATGGCCCAGCTTCTACCGACCCTGGTGCAGAGAGGCGCCACCATCGGGGCCAATGCGACGATCATCTGTGGGATCACCATTGGGCGTTACGCCTTTATCGGCGCGGGCGCGGTGGTTACGAAGGACGTCCCGGACTACGCCCTGGTGGCGGGAAATCCGGCCCGGAAAATCGGCTGGGTCTGCCGTTGCGGCGAACGCCTTCCCCCCGGCCTCGCCTGCCGGGCCTGCGGCCGGCAATATGAAATCAAGGAAGGACTGCTTCGGGAATCATGAGGCCCTTTTCCAGTCGGCGAAGGTGAAAATTTCGACCACCCGGAGCATTTATAAAGAGAAAAAATGGCATACAACCGAAGTACGGAAAAGGAAAATTTCAGGGCCCTGATCGAGGCGGACGGGAGTGACCGCGTTCAGGACCGGTT
>CAZCVB010000172.1:0-5288 GCA_964501805.1 uncultured Desulfobacteraceae bacterium
GGCCCAGCCGTTTGTTCTGGATTTTTTGTATTTCCAGGGCCTTGGCAAGGGTTTTCCGGTCGATGAGGCCGGATTCCACGAGGAGATCCCCCAGCTTTCGGTGTCCTTTGACACGGGATTTCGATGTCTTTTTGGCGTGCTCCATCGGGACCTTTTCCTATCGGGCCATGCAGACGCAGTTTCTTCCCCTGCCCTTGGCCTCGTAAAGGGCCTTGTCCGCCCGTTTGATGACCATGTCCAGATCCTCTCCGGATTCCGGGGCCCTGGACACCACACCGAAGCTGGCGGTCACCCCGATGGCGCCGCCCTTGTCGGGGAGGGTGAAGGATCGGCTCTCCACCTCTTTCCGGATACGTTCCGCCACGTCCCGGGCTGGGGCGCCGTCCGTGCCGGGAAGGCAGATCATGAACTCCTCTCCCCCGTAGCGCCCCACGAAATCGTATGACCTCAAGGCATTCCGCAAGGTCTCCGCGAATTCCTGGAGGACCCGGTCCCCGGCCTGGTGGCCGTGGGTGTCATTTACCTTTTTGAAGTGGTCAATATCCGCCATGATGAGGGAGAGAGGGGTGTTCTCACGGTTACACCGGTTGATCTCCTGTGTCAGACGGTCCATGAAGGCCCCCCGGTTCAGGATGCCGGTCAGGGGATCGGTGGAGGCCAGCCGCCGGACCTCCCGTTCCAGACTGATGATCCGTTCCCCGATCCCGACGCGGGATTTCAGCTCTTCCCGGTCGAAGGGCTTGATCACATAGTCATCCGCGCCCGCGTTCAACCCCTTGACGATGTCTTCCTTCTTTCCTTTCCCCGTGAGGATGATAATATACGTATATTCCTTTTTCTGGTCCCCCCGGACCCTGCGGCACAGCTCAAGCCCGTCCATTTTCGGCATCATCCAGTCGGAGATCACCAGGTTCGGGGCCTCCGGCCGGTTCAGGATTTCCCACGCCTCGGCCCCGTCACGGGCCGCGGTCACCTCGTACCCCCATTTTCTGAGGGTCACCTCCAGCAGGCGCCTGGAGACCGGTTCGTCTTCCGCAATAAGGATATTCACGTGTTATCTCCCAGAATGCTTTTTTTCAGGACGGGCTCAAGTTCCGAGAGTGCCGCCTCAAGGGCGGTAAACGCCTCGTCGGCCCCGTCGAGACGTCCCTCTTTTCCGATTACCTCCAGGGCGTATGCGGCCCTGCGTGCCCGTTCCGCGCCGAAGTTTGCCACGGAACCCTTCAGACTGTGCGCGGCCTGTTCCATGGCCGCGGCGTCTCCCTGTTCCATGGACTTCCGAATGCGGTCCAGGCTTCCGGGGAGTTCTTCCAGGAAAAGCGTTGTGATTTCCCGGAGGAGATCCTCATCCCCTCCCACCACCTTCATGGCCGCGGTCCGGTCAAAGACTTCCGGCGACGTGCCGCGCGCCGGGCGAGGGACCGCCTTTTCGGTTTTTCCTTGCGGAGAGCCGCCCCATTTTTCAATCACCCGGAACAGGGTGTCCGGTTTTATGGGCTTTGAGATGTAGTCGTCCATTCCCGCTTCCAGACACCGCTCGCGGTCCCCGGTCATGGCATGGGCCGTCATGGCCACGATGGGGATATGCCCGCCGAGTTCCCCTTCTTTTTTTCTGATCGCCCGGGTCGCCTCGAGCCCGTCCATCTCCGGCATCTGCACATCCATGAGGATCAGGTCGAAACCGCCTTTCAGGAAGGCCTCAACCGCCTCTTTCCCGTCCGAGGCGATGGTCACGCGGTGGCCCCTCGCCTCCAGGAGTTTTACGGCCAGTTTCTGGTTAATGAGGTTGTCCTCCGCCAGCAGGATGTTGAGCCGTGCGCGGGCCTCACGGATAGTATGGCGGGTGATGATCGCCGGTGTTTTTCCGGTGGAACGGTCCAGGGCCATCATAACGGCATCCAGAAGTTCCGATTGTTTGACGGGCTTTTTGAGATACCCGGAAATACCCATCTCCCGGCACCGGGCCGCGTCTCCTCTTTGTCCTATGGAGGTGAGGAGAATAATATCCACAGTCCTTTCTTTATAGAGCGCCCTGATTTTTTCGGCCACGGCAAATCCATCCATTTCCGGCATCTGAACATCAAGGAGGACCAGGCGGTAGGGTTTCCCGGATTCAAGCGCTGTCGATACCCTCTCCAGTGCCTCCTTTCCATTGGCCGTGACCGTCGGCACAAGGCCCCAATGGGTGACCATTTCCTTTAATATCATACAATTGGTACGGTTGTCATCCACGATGAGGACCGGCACGCCGGAAAGGTCGATGTGCGGAACTCCCTGTGGCTCAACGGCTTTGGCGTGCGATAATCCGAGCCGGACCGTGAAGTGGAAGGTGCTCCCCGGGCCGCCGATTCCGGAGCGGCCGATGCCCGGGCTTTCCACCCAGATACGGCCCTCCATCATCTCCACGAGCTGTTTTGAGATGGACAGGCCCAGTCCGGTGCCCCCGTACTTTCGGGTGGTGGATCCGTCCACCTGTTCAAAGCTGTTGAAAACGGCTGTTATCTTGTCCGATGGAATCCCGATGCCCGTGTCAGAGACGCTGAAATGCAGTCGTACGGAATCCTTTGTTTCTTCCTCCAGGTCCACCCGGATAACAATTTCCCCTTTCTCTGTAAACTTGATGGCGTTTCCCGCCAGGTTCATGAGGACCTGACGAAGCCTGCCCGGGTCTCCTCTCAGGGCGGTGGGTACCTCCGGTTTGATGTGACAGGCCAGTTCCAGCCCTTTTTCCTGGGCCTTCAGGGCCAGGGTGTCGGCCACGTTTTCAAGGGTGCTGCGCAGGTCGAAATCGATTTCTTCCAGTTCGAGCTTCCCCGCCTCGATCTTGGAGAAATCAAGAATGTCGTTCAGCAGGCCCAGCAATGCGTCCGCCGACATTTTGACCATCTCCAGGTACTCCCGCTGCTCCCGGCTCAGATCGGTGCCCAGTGCGAGTTCGGTCATGCCGATAATCCCGTTCATGGGGGTGCGGATCTCGTGGCTCATGTTGGCCAGGAACTCGCTCTTGGCGCGCGCCGCTTCCTCGGCTTCCCTGCGGGCCGCTACCAGTTCCGTCACATCGATGACGTTCAGGAGGACCCCGTCGTAGTGGTGATCGCGGTAAACCGGCTGAACCCGGAGAATCACCTCCGCGTCTCCCAGGGGCCGCTGGATGACGACGGGATCCGAAGCCGGGTTTTCCCGGAAAACGGAGAGGCGGGCGCGGATTTTTTCAAGGATCTCGGGCGTGTGAAGGTCTTCCAGTCGTTTTTCCATAAGGTCTTCCCGTTTCCGCTTCACAAGGACGCAGAAATAGTCATTCACTTCCACGATCACGTCGTTTGCGTCCGCGAAGGCCACGCCTTCCTCCATGCCCGAGATCATGGCGGAAAGCTTTGCCCGCTCCCGCTCCATCGCATTCTGAGCGCGAACGCGTTCGGTCACGTCCCTGGCGATTCCCCGGAACCCCGTTCGGTTCCCGGCCGTGTCCCTGACGAGAGAGACGGAGATCTCGATCTCCCGCCTCGACCCGTCCCTGGACAGGGCCTGCCAGGTGAGGGCCTTTTCGGGCCGGCCGGTCTCGTAGACGCGGTGGAAGGCCTTTCTGAGCTTTTCCACGGTTTTTTCGTCCGTCAATTTGCGGTAGTGCATGCCGATCATCTCATCCATGGGATAGCCGGAGATTCGGCACAGGGCGTCGTTCACAAACGTGAATCTGCCGGACAGATCGACCTCGAAGTACCCGTCTTCAATGGTTTCGAGGATGGTCCGGAATTTTTTCTCGCTCTTTCTCAGGGCCGCTTCCGTCCGCCTTCGGGCGGCCAGTTCCCGGTCATGCGCCTCCAGGGCGTTTCGAAGGGTGTGGTTGAGTCGCGCCACGTAGAGGAGGATCAGGATCAGCACGATCAGACCTGCTGCGGCGCCCAGGAACCCGGCCAGGTAATGCCGGAACATCTCCCCGAAGGTCATCTTCCCGTAGTCCCTGTAGGGGCCCGCATGAAGGTATTTCAGGCAGTCATGTACCGACTGGTAATTTTCAGGGATTGTCCATCCCGCGCATTTTGCGGCCCGTGCCGCCGCGGTGTCGGGAGAGATCTCCAGCAAGGCCACCGCAACCTTTTCGGCCAGTTTCTCCGGGGTGTGCGCAACCTTTGCAAACGGCCACTCCGGGTAAAGGCGAGTGGAACGGAGAAAAGGAAAATGAACGCCCCTGTTGCCGGATGCGGTATAGGGAAACACGTGAAAATCATCCAGACGGATGAGGCCCTCTTTTGCCATCCGCTCGAGCAGGTCGGTCCGGACCGACCCCGCATCCGCCTTTCCGTCCCGGACCGCATAAACTACGGCGTCGTGAGTTCCGGTGAAATCGATGCGGGCGAAGTCCTTATAAGGGTCTATCCCGTGTTCCCTGAGTTCCCTGCATACCGCCAGCCAGCCGGCGAAGGACATCTTGCTGGGACTGGCAAAGATTTTTCCTTCCAGGTCTGCGGGGTCCTTGATGTCGTCCCTGTCGGCCCTTCGGAATATGACGCCACCGAATACGGTATAAGGTCTGCCCATGCGGAGGTTTTTCAGCGTTACCATCCGGCTTGCGCCATAGCGCAGCTCAAGCCCCACATAATAGGAAGGATTGGCCAGGATGAAATCGACTTCTTCTTTTTCCACGGCAGGATAGACCTCGTTAAACCCGAGAGGAACGATGGTGAAGGAATAACCGGGAATCTTTCGGGTCAGGTACTCGGCCGTGGGGCCCCATTTTTTCAGGCAGTGTTCAGCGCCACGTTTGGCCAGGACGCCGATTCTGATTGTTTCAGCGGCTTCCCCGTTTCCGGAGATGAGGCCGAGCAACAAAAGGGATAAAACCAATGCGGCCATAAACCCGGGTATGCGGCAAAATACAATCCTGCGGAAATCATGCATGATTTTTCCTTCCTTCTTGAACCCCGAAAATAAGAGGCGTTCCTTATACTATCCGGATGCGAGTTGGCCCCGCCGGTTATTCTCCTTTTTTCCGGACAACCGCCGCCACCACTTCCTCGATCTGGGCCACACTCATGAGGTCCTCGTCCAGCAGGATTTCCCCCAGGAGCCGGTGGGTTCCCTCCTCCGCGTTTTCCCTCGCCTGGATCGTGAGGGCGCGGAAGAGGTCCCGGGGGAGGATAAATCCCTTTTCTATGGCGATCAGGCCGAAACGCTTTTCATAAAACCCTATTTTTCCGGGTATATCATCAGGCATGGGACCTCCTTTCGTTCCGACGGGACGCCGGCATCAGGTCTCGTCTATGCGGTAACCGCCGTCTGAGAAAAGG
>CAZCVB010000173.1:0-5287 GCA_964501805.1 uncultured Desulfobacteraceae bacterium
GGGATGGTCTATGATTCAACCGACATGACGGAGGTGGCTCTTCTTCCGGTCGACGCACAACTGGTGGCCCATCTGCGATACGGGAAGCTGAAGGCCGCCGGCCGGAAAGAACATTTCCGGGACTGGGTTGTGGTGTACTGGAGACAACTGCCGTTCGATGTACCGGGTGGCGTGGAAGAAATCATTCCCCTGCGGGAATCCGAATGGTGGCTGGATATCCATGTTGAAAAAGACAATCTTCCCACACCGGGGCATATTGATCCGCTGACGCACCAGGCCCGGACATGGGGATATGACGTCGAACCCCGGCACATGCCGATCACCGGCCCTCCGTACCCGAATCAGTTTCAGTTTAACGCCACAGACCCCTCTAACCGCCCGGTGGTCAGGGGAGAACCCATTGGAGGATCAACCACAATTGTGAACTCGAATTAACAACGGCTCTGTGCCTCGAATGACCGGAAATACCCGGAGGAAAGCCGCTATGAAGCGCTTTATTTTCATCATCCTGACATTTATTTTCGCGCAAACCTCCTTCATGGTTGCAGTCGATAATGCCTGTGCCGACAACAGCCGCTGGCTCGGGCGGGAGCAGATCATCCTCTACGGGCTCGGCATCAGGGCGGAACCCGCGCACCAGACCGTGCCCAAAGACATTGCCACCATCGTCAGCACCTGGCTCCAGGCGCCCGATGCCATCCCTGCCGGGGTGCAGCCCGTGCCCGCTGATGCGGAAGTACGGGCCACGCTGAGAGGGCCGAGTCTTCCCGATCCCGTGGAACTGGTGACCGGGGTCAACGGGCAGTTTGACATCCCGCCCCTGCACCTTGCCGGGGTCCACACCCTCGAAAACATCCGCATTGTGCACAATGGGGAAATCATCCTCCGTGCCACGCCTGAGAGCGTCAGCATCGAGGTGATCGACAGGCTTCTGGTCACCGAAGTGACGGCAAGGCCGCTTTCCGCTGACGAGATTAAAGACAAAGGGATCGTCTTTGACAGCTCAAACTTTCAGGCCTACAACTTCACGACCGCTTTTGCCGTGGCGCCGGGCAAAGACATCAGAATCGATTTTCCGGTCCTGCTTCCCACCCTGGCAAGGGTGGAAAGTGTGGGAGTTCCCGAGACCGGTATTCCCAGCCTCAAAACGCAATTGAAAAATATCAAAACGATCATCCCCGACACCCTGAAAATCGCCCAAACGCAGATTCCGAATCTGATGGTCAAGGGTTTTTCCTTCACAATCGTTGGTGAAAAAATGGGCGTGCTGGAGGCGCCGCCCATCCCGGGGGTCATCGTTATCCCCGGCGATATCGGGTTCCTGAACCAGTACTTCAGCGTGATGCTCATGGTGGGCAATGCCGCTCCCGAGGGCTCCGGCCTCGTTGTCCAGGATATTCAGGCCGAGATCTCGCTTCCTGCCGGAGATGACACGGTGGTGGGCTCCGGTGATGATCCCCTGGCCATGGCCGTGACACAGCAGGGCGATTCGCCCGGCACCCGGCCGGTGGTCAAGCCCGGGCCGGACGGCAAAACCGGAACCGCGGACGACGAGAATTTTATCGCGCCGGGAGAGACCGGCAACGCGGAATTCCTTGTGGAAGGACGCCGCGAAGGCACCCATGTGGTGGAGATGGAAATCAGCGGTACGTTGACGGGTCTTCCCGTGGGTCCGGTGGAGATCCGGGGCCGCGCCGCAGGCGCGGTGCTGGTCCGCAACCCCGCGTTCACGGTCACATTCACGCACCCCGAGATCGTCAATGCCGGGGAGTCGTACGATCTGGACGTCACCGTCACCAACACCTCACAGTCCCCGGCCAATTTCGTGAGTGTGAACCTGTATCCCAGAAATATCAGCGGCGCAACACTTGAAGGTGAACAGACACAGGAGGTGGAGACCATCCCGGCAGGCGATTCCGCGGTGGTGAGTTTTCGGTTGAGATCCCGTGTAACCGGCAGCGTGTTTGCCGCGACCCTGGATTCCGATGATAAGGTGGCCGGCCGGTTTGAGCTCAAGACCTCGGTGGGGGAACTGGGCATACCCCTTTCCCCGGATTCTCTGGTGCTGCCAAAAGAAGCGGGGTCTCTTCCGGAAGGCCTGAGAAAAGCCGGTGTGGCCCTCCTGGGAAAGGCCTATGCCGCGGCAACCGCGCCGGCGGGCGCCCTCCCGAAGGGAGTGAAACGCTTTACCCGAAACATGGTCTGGGACCGGGCCGTGGAAATGGCCCGGGCCGGTCTCCGCTACACCCTGCACGAGCCCCTGGTAAGCACGGTCAAACACCTGCTCATGGATTTTGCGGGGAACAATTACGCCCGGCTCGCGGACAAATATCCCGAACCTGATGATGCGGACGACCTGGAGGCCGCGCAGAACGACTTTTCCGGGTTTGATGACCTCAGACGCCGGTCCTTCCGAGGAGACGTGTTTGCCGATGAAATCGCGGCCATCCTGACCCCTGACCTGACCGGGCTCGGCGTTGCCGGTTTTCATGCCGGGTTCGCGGAAGCCGTTTCCTTCCGGCCCCAACACCTGTCCGTCCTGATCGGCACGGATGGCGATCCCCTGCCCTTCCGTTTAATACTGGCCGATGACCAAGGAAATACTCTGGGCGAGTATAACGCGGAAAACGACAAGGTCATCAAGGACATTCCCTTTTCCGATTACCTGGCCTTTAAAGACACCGGAGAAAATACCCTTGCCCAGATGGCACTGGTCGCATCCCCACAGGGTACCGGGTACACCATCAGGCTCGAACAAAATCCGGATGCGCCCCAGGGAACCCCTTTTACGCTCAGCATTGTCCTTCCCGCGGACACACTGAGCGGGCTCAGACAGGTGGTCTTTTCGGGCATGACCGGGGATAACGGCATTCCGGTCATCGAACCGGTCGCGGGAGACCCCGTGACAATCACGGTGGAAATGGTTGACCAGGGGGAACCCCTTGCCGGACCCCCCATGCAGCCGACATCAACCGCCGCCGTCACAGATCCGGCACCCGCCGTGATCAGCGTGGTCCAGATGGCGGATGCGGATGTGATAAAATGTGAAGGGACTGTCCTCCGGGTCGGGCGCGTGGCGGCCGCCCTTTTCAGTGAAGCGGTAACGCCTGAAAGTGTTCAGAACCAGGCTGACAGGATGGATATCTCCAATTATGAGCCGGAAAACAACGAGGTGGTCGGGGTCGCGCTCCAGCCCGGGGGCCGGATCGCATACCTGGCCCTGCAGGACCCGGTGGGTCCTTTTGTGGAACGGCAGATACGTATCCTTGATGCCGAAGACCTGCGGGGACAGCATATGCCTGCCCCCTGGACCGGGTCTGTTGAAGCGACCATCACGGATGAACCTTACGGGGTGATTTCCGGCAAAGTCCTTCACGCCGATGGCACACCGGTTCCCTACGCGGATATCCGCCTGTTTACATATTTTTGTAAAGGCTATACAGGCATCAGCGCCAAAACAGCCGATGCGGACGGAAACTATACCTGGGACTTTGTTTTTTACAGCAGCAAGGTGATTGCCCTTGATCCGGAATCGGGAAGACCCGTTGAAATCCCGTTTCGGGTGCAGCGGCACGGCCAGCGGATCCATCTCAATATCGTCTTCCCGGGCCGGGGCACCCTGAAAGGCCGGGCCTTTTCCGAAGACGGTTACACCCCCCTCCCGGACACGCACATCAAGGTCACCAGCCTCTCCGACTACAGCGAGTACGGCATTACCACGGACGAGGAAGGAAGATATGACATCCCGAGCATTCCGGTGGGAAGCATCCTGATTGAGGCGGTCAATATTCAACATGAGGGAGGGCAAATCTTAAGCCAGTCCAAGATCACCGTCAGTGACGTTATCCCGGAGGCCGGCGGGGTCCTGGAACGGGATCTGGTACTGCTCAATGAGGAAACGGGTCAGACGGCAATCGATTATGGAAGCCTGTCCGGTTTTGTCCTCGAATCCGATGGATCGACCCCCGTCGCCGGCGTCCCGGTGGTCGTCTACCACCTCAGTGGCAGTCAGGAAGGCCTGATCTGTCCCTACACGACCATTAAAGGAGACTGCCCGGTCGCCATGGGAAAGACAGGGGATGACGGATCGTTTTCCTTTGATGACATCCCCGCGGGCCGGCTGAGAATCTATACCTTTGACCCGTCCAGGCTCCTGGAAGGGGAAGCATGGATCACCCTGGAAGCGGACGCAGAGTCCCATGTCAACATCCTGCTCTCCGGCGGACTCGGCACAGTGACCGGTGTGGTCCTGGACGCGGACGGAAACCCGGTCCCGAACGCCACCGTGGGCGGCGGCATGAGCCTGACCACCACGGACGAAAACGGCCGGTTTGTCATGACCGACGTGCCTGTAGGCCGCAGACAGATCGTTGCTGTCTCCCAGGAAGTCGGATCCAATGGTTCAGCCATTATTGATCTGGCCGCTGAAGGCGCCGAAGCGGGGGCCACGATCGTGCTGGATGGCGTCGGAAGCGTGGCCGGGACCATTTACGACACGGACGGGATTACCCCTGTTCCGAACCAGCACGTCTATCTTTTTTACCCCGTAAAAGACAGCATCAACGTTGTGGGAACGGCGGTTACCGATGCAAACGGTCACTACCGCATGGATAAAATCCCGCTGCGTCATGAAAGCGACTACACGCTCTCCGCATTCAGGCCTGATTTTTCCGCTGGCGACACAAGACCCGTGCCTGTCAGGTTCCACGGCCAGAGCGTCACCGCCGACATCACCTTCAGGGGATCCGGCCGGGTCACCGGTCATGTGTTTGATGACGACGGGGTGACGCCCCTGGCCGCAAAGGTGTCAATATCGGGATTACGGGTAACACGCGCGGGCCCCGTGGGTGTAGGATTTGAATATATCCCCCATGTGGAGATCAAAGACAACGATTTTTCCACCGGCGCCTTTTCATTCAATAATGTGTTCATGGGCAATTTCGTGGTTACGGCAGTCGGCCCGTTCAGCCCCGACCCGATTGCCGCCTCCGCCATAATGCCTGCCGACGGCGCCACAGTGGATGTCTCCCTCCAGCTCCAGCCTACCGGTCAGATCACCGGCACGGTCTATGAGTCCGATGGCGAGACCCCGGCCGGCCAGGACATGGTCGTCACGTTCAGGGGATACAAGCTGGTCTTCAACCCGAATACGGGAGAATGGGAAGAACAACCTAACGGGATTCAGGAAGAAATCGTTACCACGGATGAAGACGGCCGCTTCCAGCTCCCGCTTGTCAATGCCGGGAGGTATGCCATTACGGTCCGGGACCCGGCAACCGGAAAGGTC
>CAZCVB010000174.1:0-5276 GCA_964501805.1 uncultured Desulfobacteraceae bacterium
GTTCCCTGTTCCTCTGGAATTCATACCCAAGGGCAAGTGACAGCGAGAGAAAAAGACCTGAAGCCGAAACCACACCCCAGGCGCAGAAAGGGAGAAAAAAGAAGGACACGACGACAACGGGGACGGAGATCAACAAGGCGTAATTCCGGATCCGCTTCCAGGCCATGGAAGGGACATTCTCCCAGCTAACGATGTAGCGGCAGCAATCGTCCCCTTTATGCCGGCAGGCTGGATGTTCCACCTTCGCAAGGCTCTCGGTGAACAGCTTCGGGATGGATTCGAAAGTCCCCCTCCGGTTTTCACACTGGTACGGCTTTTCATTGACTCCCGGCCGGGGGGTCGATGTGATCTCCACCTTGTTGGACGCAAGCCGCTTCACCTCAAACGTGGCGCCATGCGTCATGTTCCCCAGAAGCCTGCCCATCAACTGATAAACGGACCGGATGTTTACCAGTCCAAGGGCATACTGTTTCAGGGCGCCGGCGGCCCCGGAAATCGCGGCATACCGGCCCGCATCCCGTGCGATATGGGGATTCCCGGTCTTTTCGACCACAATCCGGTGAAATCGATCCACCTGGCGCTGGTTGAACCGGTGAGCCGGGTCTTCCACCTCGTACCGCGTCATCCCCGCATATTCCAGAACGGCATCGATATCCACGTGGGGATAATATTTTTCCAGATATCCCAGGTAAATCTTTGTGATCCGGCTGCTGTATATGGGGGTCGTATCATCCATCAGGACAGGGGCCTCCGGCCGCTAATCACCGAAAACGAGAGGGAGCGCTTCCTCGTAAATCTTCCGCCACAGGGATTCACCGCCGTAGCTCTCAATGTAGACCTTCATCTTGGGCTCTGTTCCAGAGGGCCGCACGGCAAACCACGACCCGTCCTCGAGCGTTACCTTGACGCCGCCCATGGCGGCATTGTTTCCGTGGGCCCGCGTCTGCACGGAACGGATCGCCAGCCCGGCCACGGAGGATCTTGAAATCGATTCCGGGGCGAACGCCTTCAGGCGGGATTTCTGTTCTTCCGTCACGGGTCCATCCGCCCGCCGGTAATAGGGATCGCCGTACAGGGGGACCATTTCCTCCCGGTAGATATCCCGGGGGGTCCGGCCGGTGACGGCAAGAATTTCAGCCGACAGAAGGGTCAGTGAAAAGCCGTCTTTATCGGTACACCACGGGGTGCCGTCCTTTCTCAGAAAACAGGCGCCCGCGCTTTCCTCTCCCCCGAAGGCCAGACTACCCTCCAGGAGACCCGACACAAACCACTTGAAGCCGACCGGGACCTCGTAGAGAGAACGCCCGGAACCGGAAACGACCCGATCAATCATACCGCTGCTCACCAGGGTCTTGCCGACACCTGTCTCCCGGTTCCACCCCTCCCTGTTCCGCAGCAGATACCAGATAGCCACGGACAAGTAATGGTTCGGGTTCATCAGGCCGTCCCGGCAGACGATCCCATGCCGGTCAAAATCGGTGTCGTTTCCCCAGGCGATATCGAAATTCTCCGCCATGCCGATGAGGTGCGCCATGGCATATGGAGAAGAACAGTCCATCCGGATCTCTCCGTCCCAGTCAAGAGGCATGAATCCGAAGGTCGGATCAACGGCCGGATTGACCACATCGAGATTAAGACCGTATCTCTCAGCGATGGGGCCCCAGAAATGGATGCCGGCTCCGCCCATGGGGTCCGCCCCGATCCGGACACCGGATCGGGCGATGACCCTCATGTCGATGACTTCCCCCATGACATCCACGAACGGTTTTATAAAATCCCGCTCGTGGATCGTTCCCGCCCGGCGCGCCCTGGAATACGGGACCCGGCGGATTTTCGCCCCGCCTTCCGCCATGAGGCGGTTTGCCCTTTCCTGCACCCATGCGGTGATCTCCACATCCGCAGGGCCGCCACTGGGGGGATTGTATTTGAACCCGCCGTCGCGGGGCGGATTGTGGGAAGGCGTGATCACCACGCCGTCTCCCAGTCCCGCCTTTTTCCCCCTGTTGTGTCGCAGGATCAGAAAAGAGATCACGGGTGTCGGCGTGTATTCGTCCCCCGCATGAAGGACCACTTCGACGCCGTTGGCGCAGAACACCTCCAGGGCTGTTCTGAAGGCCGCCTCAGAAAGCGCATGGGTATCGAATCCCAGGAACAGCGGGCCCGTAATGCCCTTGAATTCCCTGTGATCGCAGATCGCCTGCGCGGTGGCCGCGATATGGGTTTCATTGAACGTACCACTGAAAGACGATCCCCTGTGGCCTGACGTTCCGAACGCCACCGGGCCTTTTGCCTCATCCGTATAATAAGCGGCAATCAGCCTCGGGATGTTCACCAGCATAGAGACTGGCGCCCGTTGGCCGGCCAGCGGATGCAATGACATGTCCCATCCTCCAAGATAGGGGCAACGCCCCTCAGGAGGCGCCGCCTGTGAAGTTTTATCCCTCCTTTATCCCATATTCTTATTTTATCGATAACCATGCCGCATAAGTCAAGGATTTGTCATCCAGGCCCCTGCAGATTGCCATTGAGCTTTTCCCGTCCATGACATAGAATTCTTGATGTCAAGACTGAGGGAGGATATTCCGATGGGTGAGACACCGTCCTGCAGCTCGCTTGAAAAAAGGATCCTGGAACTGGAAAGGGAGCTGGAAAAACGGAAGAAGACCGAAAGGGAACTGAGAGAGCGTGCCGACAGGCTGTCCCGGATCTTTCAGGAGATTTCCATCCCCGCATTCGTTATTGACAAGACACACCGGGTGACCCATTGCAACAAGGCCTTCGAGAACCTGACAGGTATTCCGGCGAGGGAGATTATCGGGACCCGGAGGCACTGGGCGGCCTTTTATGCCACAAAGCGTCCCGTCATGGCGGACCTTATCGTGGACGACGCCCCGGAGCAAACCATCTCACAGTACTACGGAGGGAGGCAGCGAAGGCTGCGCTTTACACGCAAAGGGTTCGAATGCGAGGGGCGATTCCACAACCTGAGGGGAGGCGAAAAATGGCTTTTCTTCACCGCATCCCCGCTCCAGGACCCTGAAGGCCGCATCACCGGCGCCATCGAAACCCTGCAGGATATTACCGAGCGAAAACGGGCCGAGGAAGCCCTCCGGAAATCCGAGCGGCGGCTGTCCATACTGCTCGATTTCATCCCCTATCCCATCGTGGTCTTCAACCTGGAAGGACAGGTATATTATCTCAACCCGGCGTTTACGGAGACGTTTGGCTGGACCTTTGAGGAACTCCGAGGAAAATCGATTCCCTACCTCCCTCCCGGCCTGGAGGCGGAAACACGGGAAGTCATCAGGCGCCTGCTGGAGGAAAAGATCGTCCTCCGCCATGAGACCCGGCGACTGACCAAGGACGGACGGATCCTGGATGTGGTCATGAGAGGGGGAATCTTCTCGGAAGACCGGGACGAGCCGGGTGGCGAACTGGTGATCCTCAGGGATATCACGCAGGAAAAACGGATCGCCCGGAACAACCAAGCCATTCTGCGCATCAGCCGGGCCCTGCCGGAATATCCGGACCTGGAAGACCTTCTCGATTATATCAGCAGGGAAATCAAAGAACTCCTGGGAACCGAAGGGGCGCTGGTGATCTTCACCGATGAGGAACGGAAGGAGCTCTACTTCAAGGGAGCCGCTTACGATGACGCCCATACCCAGAAAAAAGTAAAGGAAATCCGGTTTCCCGCCGACAAGAGTATCGCCGGAAGGGTGATCATGAACGGAGAGCCGGAAATCATCCCGGACACATCAAAAGACCCGGGGTTTTATCCCGGGGTGGACGAACAACTCGGCTACCACACCCGGAACATGATCGAAGTTCCGCTGAAAAGCGTGGGCCGGATCATCGGCGTCCTGTGCGCGCGGAACAAGAAAGAAGGCGATTTTGACGAATCCGACGTGGAACTGCTGAGCATGATCGCGGGGACCGTTTCCCTGTCCATTGAAAACGCGCGGTTTTCCGAAGAAATCATAAAGGCGTACAAGAACACACAGGCCCTGTTGCGTATCAGCCGGGCGCTTCCGAAATACCCGCGCCTGGAGCAACTCCTTGATTACCTGAGCAGCGAGGTCCAGCGGGTCATGGACTCGGAAGGGTCGCTGGTGATCCTCCTGGACCCGGAAAAAGAAGAACTCTTTTTCCTGGGGGCCTCCTATGATGACGCGGCCACGCAGAAAAGGATAAAGGAAATTCGTTTTCCCATGGACGAGCTGGTGGCGGGAGAAGTCATCCGGACGGGAAAACCCCTTATCGTGTCGGATACATCCAGGGACCCGGAACTGTACAGGAAACGCGATGAAAAACTCGGCTACCACACCCGCAATCTCCTGCTGGTGCCCTTGAAGGGCAGGGATCAGGTGATCGGGGTCCTGTGCGCCATCAATAAAAAAGAAGGAACCTTTGAAGAAAAAGACATGGAACTGTTGAGCATGGTCGCAGGGACCGTGGCCCTTTCCATTGAAAACGCGCGGTTTTCCGAGGAACTGAACAGGGCCTACAGGGAAGTCTCCAGCATGAACCGGGCCAAAGACAAGGTGATCAACCACCTGTCGCATGAATTGAAGACACCGATATCCGTCCTTTCGGGCTCCCTGTCCATCCTGTCCAGAAGGCTGAAGGCCCTCCCCGAAACCGCATGGCGTCCCACCATGTCCCGGGCCAGGCGGAACCTGGAACGGATCATCGGCATCCAGAACCAGGTGGAAGACATCATGCGCCGGCGACATTACACCACCCATCGGCTGATCTCACTGTTGCTGGATGAATGCGCTGATGAACTCGAAACCCTCCTGGCAGAGGAGGCCGGGGAGGGCAGGATTGTTGAAACGGTTCGACGGCGGATTGACGAACTTTTCGGTCCCAGGGAAATGTCTCCGGAGACCATCATGGTTCACGATTTTGTCCGGAAACGGATAAAGGACCTCCACCCGCTCTTTTCACACCGCGAGATTGACATGGATGTCCGCCTCCTCCCCTCTCCCCCCGTCTTCATCCCCGGAGACTGCCTCAGGAAAGTGGTTGACGGCCTCATCAAAAACGCTGTAGAAAATACGCCGGACGAAGGCAGGATCGAGGTGTCAGTGCGGGCGGAACAGGCGGGATGCCTGCTGTCGGTGAAGGATTACGGAATCGGGATCATTTCGGATGCCCGGGAAAGGATATTCGAGGGATTTTTCACGACGCAGGATACCATGAACTATTCATCGCGGCGGCCGTTTGACTTCAACGCCGGGGGGAAAGGCGCGGATCTTCTGCGCATGAAAATC
>CAZCVB010000175.1:0-5172 GCA_964501805.1 uncultured Desulfobacteraceae bacterium
GGTTCAGGGTGTGGTTGTTGAGCCAGTCCACCAGGTAGGAGAGCAGTTCCTCGTCGATCACGGTGTCGCCGTTATTGAATCTCCGGGCAAAATCCATGGTCTTTCTCGCGAAATCAGCGTGCTGCTTTCGGTGCGCCGCGGCCTCCGGGTGTTCCGCGAACAGTTCCTCTTCGAACCGGAAATGGTATTCCACGTAATCCACCATCTCTTCCAGGATATTCCCCAGGGCGGAGCGTGCCATGCCGCCCTGTATTGCCAGGATAAGCTTGTTGACCAGATCGAACAGTTTCTGGTGCTGCAGGTCGACGGTATCGTTCCCAACGCTGTAGGAGTCATCCCAGTGCATCAAGTTCATTCTTTCCACCTTTCCGGTTTTTCCGTTCCTTGTGTGCCGCGTCTCGGGGATGTCTCCCTCCGATACAAAAGATTCCCATCCCGCGGGAGACCCGAAAGCGGGTCCCGGGCCGCAGAAAGCCGGGACATAAATTTTTGATGTTTATCAGCATGCCGTCCAGAAATCAACCTTTTAATCCGCCGAAGATGGTGGTTGACAACTAAATTAAATTCAATTATATAAATTATATTCATAACACTAAACACCATTAATATCCGGAGAAAAGGGTGGGCATCGCGGAACGAAAGGCCCGGGAGAGGGATATCCAGCAGAAGATGCGGCGGAAACAGATCCTGGATGCCGCGAAGCGGCTGTTTCACTCCAAGGGGTTCACTGCGGCCACGGTAGAGGATATCGCCCAGGAGGCCGAATTGAGCCCCGCCGCCATCTATCTCTATTTCAAGAACAAGGATGACCTCTATGTCTCGCTCAATCTCCAGCTCCTCGAATATTTCTCCATGCGGCTTGAAGAACTCTGCCGGGACCCGGCGTCCGGGCCGGATGAAAAGATAGAGGCCCTCAAGCCGCTCCTTTTCGACGTCTATTCCTTTGATCCGCTGATCCTCATCAACCTGTTCCATCTCCAGGCCAGCGACGGTCTCCAGAACCTGTCGCCGGAACGCTCGGAAGAATTGAACCGCCTCGCCACGCGGTGCATGCGGAGCCTGGCGCAGATCTTTGAAGCGGGAATCTCCCGGGGGTGTTTTACCCGGCACCCGCCCATCGCGCTGGCGGACATCGTGTGGATCATCTTCACCGGGGCCGTGCTCTGGGAAGAGAGCAAACGGATGATATCGCCGAGGAAGGATTATCTCCGGCAGACGCTGGAACTCGCTATCGATATCCTTCACCGCGGGATACAAACGACCGAACGGCCCTGACCGCACGGGCGACACGGCTTCATCCCTGCCATCCCGGATCCGCGACGTCCGCGATCTTTGAAACGTCAAGGTGCCGGCGGCGGTTGCGGGAGATCCCGGTCCCCGGCATCCGGACAAACCAGAGAGGGGGGAGACAAGATGCGCATCGACGGAGCCGTGGCAATGGTCACCGGCGGCGCCTCCGGCCTGGGAGAGGCCTGCGTGAGGGATCTGGTGAAAAACGGGGCCCGGGTATCGATCCTTGACGTCACCGGCGAAAAAGGAAGCGCCCTTGCCTCGGAAACGGGGAATGCGGCGGTTTTCCTGCACACCGATATCACCAGGGACGAAGCGGTCCGGGCGGCGGTGGAAACCACCATGGAGACCTTCGGGGCCGTGCACGTGGCCGTCAACTGCGCCGGCATCGCGCCCCCCTGCAAGGTGCTCGGCAGAGAAGGCCCCATGCCCATGGAGCATTTCAGGCAGGTGGTGGAAATCAACCTGATGGGGACCATGAACGTCATCCGGCTCGCCGCGGAAAAGATGCGGCAAAATCCGGGCAACCGTGACGGAGAGAAGGGCGTCATCATCAACACGGCCTCGGTTTCCGCCTTCGAGGGCCAGATCGGGCAGGCCGCCTACAGCGCCTCCAAGGCCGCCGTGGCGGGAATGACCCTTCCCATCGCCAGGGAATTCGCGGAATACGGCATCCGGGTGATGACCGTCGCGCCCGGGATCTTCAACACCCCCATGATGGCGGGATTCTCCCCCAAGGTGCGGGAGGCCCTGAACCGGATGGTCCCCTTTCCCAGGCGGATGGGGGAACCCGCCGAATTCGCGGCCCTGGTCCGGCACATTATCGAGAACCCGGTCCTCAACGGCGAGGTGATCCGGCTGGACGGGGCCCTGCGCATGGCGGCGAAATAGCACCCGAGGCGGGAAAAGGGAGTCTCATGGATTTCGACCTGAGCGAAGAGCACCGGATGATCCGGGACATGGCGAGGGACTTCGCCCGCGAGGTCATCGCCCCCCGCTCGGAACAGATGGAAAAGACCGGCGAATACCCGTATGACATCATGGACCGGATGGCGGACCTGGGCATGATGGGGATCCCCTATCCCGAGGAATACGGGGGGAGCGGCGGCGACTGGGTGGGGATGCACCTGTGCATCGAGGAGATCGCCCGGGGCGACATGACGCTGGCCGCCTCCCTTGAAGTGACCAGTTGCATCGCGGGCCAGGAGCTCTTCGTTTTCGGAACAGAGGAACAGAAAAAGAAATGGCTGGTGCCCATTGTCAAAGGAACGAAGATGGGGGCGTTCGGCCTCACCGAGCCGGACGCGGGATCGGACGCGGCCGCCATCCGGACCACCGCCGTTCGCGAGGCGGGCGGATGGGTGCTGAACGGGACCAAGCAGTTCATCACCAACATCGGGTTCAGGAACGCGTCCGTACTCCTGACCGCCGCGGTCACGGGAAAAAGGGAATCGGGAAAGAATGTCATCTCCGCCTTTATCGTCCCCAGGGACACGCCGGGCTTCCGGCTGGGCACCCGGTACGACAAGATCGCCTGGACCGCCTCGGCCACCCACGAGGTCATCCTGGAAGACTGCCGCATCCCCGAGGATTTCCTTCTGGGAGACCCGAGCCGCGGGTTTTCCCAGCACCTTGCGGTGCTGGAAACCGGGCGGATCAGTATCGCCGCCATGGCCGTGGGCGCGGCCCAGGCCTGCCTGGACGCATCGCTCAGGTACGCCAGGGAGCGGATCCAGTTCGGCAGGCCCATCTTCGGTTTCGAGGCGGTCCAGTTCAAGCTGGCCGATATGGCGGCCGCCATCGAGCTGGCCCGGAATCAGTACCTCAAGGCGGCGTGGCTCAAGGACCGGGGGAGAAAACATACCTTCGAGACATCGGTGGCCAAGATTTTCGCGGCCGAGATGCTGGAAAAGGCGGCCAGCGACGCCGTCCAGATTCACGGCGGATACGGCTACATGAACGAATACCCGGTCTCCCGCATCTACAAGGGGGCCAAGCTGCTCCAGATCGTGGAGGGGACCTCCGAGGTCCAGAGGATGGTCATCGGCCGGCACCTGGCAAACATGGCCTGACGCCTCCGCGTCCACGGGCGTTTGAACGGGTGTTTGGAAACCGTCATGGGAAGATCACCCGGACATGTTTCATTCTATTCCAATCCGAAGGAGGGGGATTATGCGAGAAGTTGCCATCTTGGGAGTGGGCATGACCCGGTTCGGCATCTCCGAAAAGACAAACCTGGAGATGTTCGCCGAGGCGGCCCTTGAGGCCATCGCCGGATCCAACCTTGAGCCCGGGGACATGGAGGCCCTTTATTTCGGGAACTGCCTGGCCGGTTTCGAGGAAGGACAGCTTCACATGGGTCCCTTTGTTCACGCGGAACTGGGGCTCCCCATCTCCGCGCCCGCCGTCCGGTTCGAGTCGGCCTGCGCCACGGCCACGGTGGCCATCCGCCAGGCGGCCCTCCTCGTGGGCGCGGGCGTCTACGACGTGGTCCTGGCGGGCGGGACCGAGCGGGCCAACAAGATGGGAACCCCCCTGGCCACGCGGACCTTTGCCATGGCCTGCCATGCCCAGTACGAATGTACGGCCGGCCTCACCTTTCCCGGTGTCTTTGCCATGGCGGCCCACATGTACGCCCATAAATACGGAATCCCGCTCAAGGAGCTGAAACGGCACATGGCCGAGGTGGCGGTCAAGAACCACTACCATGGGTCCATGAACCCGAAGGCCCATTTCCAGAAGGAGATCGACGTGGAGATGGTGCTGAGCGGGATGATGGTGGCGGACCCGCTCCAGCTCTACGACTGCTGCCCCTTTTCCGACGGCGCCGCCGCCGTGGTGGTGGCCGATGCCGGAAAGGCCAAAGACCTGGTGAAGACCCCCGTGTATATCGCCGGAACGGGACAGGCCTCGGCGGGGCCGCTCTATCTCCAGCAGGACATCACCCGGGTCCGCGCGCGGGAGGCCTCCATCAAACAGGCCTACCAGGAAGCGGGCGTCGGCCCCGGCGACATCGACGTGGTGGAACTGCACGACTGTTTCACCATCGCCGAGATCCTGGCCCTCGAGAACTTCGGGTTCTACGATTTCGGAAAGTCCTATGACGCGGCCACGCGGGGAGAAACCGCCCTGAACGGCGGGAATATAAAGGTGGTGGTAAACCCGTCGGGCGGGCTCAAGGCAAAGGGACACCCCATCGGCGCCACCGGGGCGGCCCAGGTCACCGAGATCGTGGAACAGCTCAGGGGCGAAAGCGGCCCGCGCCAGGTGGAAGGCGTAAAGGTCGGCCTCGTGGATACGCTGGGAGGGGATCTGGGAACCATGTGCAACATCATTCTGAGGAGTTGAAAAATGGGACACCTGACATACGACCAGTACCAGAAGGGCCTGGCCCGGGGAAAATTTCTCGGGCTGGCGTGCAATCGCTGCCACAGCGTCACCTTTCCGCCGAAGAGCGTGTGCCGGTCCTGCAGCGGCACGGACTGCCGGATCACCGAGATGAACGGAGAGGGGACCATCCGGACCTTCACGGTCATCCGCGTGCCGCCCGAGGGGATGACGGCCCCCTATATCATCGTGATTGCGGAACTGGATGAAGGGGCCTGGGCCATGGGAAACCTCGAGGGTGTGGACCCCGACGCGGCGGGATTGGATTTGATCGGAAAACGGGTCCGCATGGGAAGCCGGCGGGTCCGGGGCATCACCTACATGGAAGACGAGCGGGTCCTCACCTTTTCGCTGGACGATGCGTAGCCCGCGCCCGCAAACATTTTTCCTCAAAAAACAGGGCATTGCCAAAAGCGGGCGGAACCGATAGTATTGTTTCTATAGGCAAGAAAATCATCAAACGGGAAAACAGGAAATCACCACCGAAAAATGGAC
>CAZCVB010000176.1:0-5139 GCA_964501805.1 uncultured Desulfobacteraceae bacterium
CTCCAATCCCCTTGACAACAGTCTCCGGGTACCCTACCCCTTGAGGCAGGAATCAATTGCCGGTCCCGTGTCCGTCGCTGCCGCGCCCGGGGACCGGTCAGGTGGTTTTATATATTATCGAGACCCGGATTGTCCATATAAATGGTACCGAAGGATCGGGGACCGGACCATGCTCTGGTTGACGCTTTCCCTTGCGGCGGCCCTGTGCCAGTCCGTGAACGACGCGATTTCCAAAGGCTGTTTCAGCCACCTCACGGCGTACGAAATGGGCCTGATCCGGTTGCTCTACGCGATTCCCTACCTGCTCGCGGGACTGGCGATCATCCCCCGGCCGCCGGTGGACGGGGTCTTCTGGACATCCATCTGCATCGGGCTTCCCCTGGAGCTGACCGCCTTTCTCTGCTACATGCGGGCCATCAAGGTGTCGCCCCTTTCCCTTACGATTCCCTTTCTCGCCTTTACGCCGGTTTTCGTTATCCTGACCGGATTCTTCATCCTGGGAGAGACCCTGAACGCCTTCGGGCTGGCCGGCATCTTCCTGATCGTGACGGGGTCCTATTTTCTGAATCTCTCGAAAGCGCAGCGAAATCCGATGGCCCCCTTCAAGGCGGTCTTCAGGGAACAGGGATCCTGGCTCATGCTCATCACCGCGCTGATCTATTCGTTTACCGCGACCCTGGGGAAGCTGGCCATCCGCCACTCCAGCCCGCAGTTTTTCGCGGTCACCTATTTTCTCCTGTTTTCCCTTTTCAGCGGCGCCCTTTTCCCCTTCGTGCCCGGCGCGAAGATCTCCCACCTGTACCGAAAACCCCTTCCGGGGATCCTCTCGGGAATGATCCTCGCCGGAATGATCTTCAGCCACACGCTGGCCATTTCCATGATCCAGGCGGCCTACATGATCTCCGTCAAACGGACCAGCCTCCTTTTCGGCGTCCTCCTGGGGGCCGTGATCTTCAGGGAACAAAAAATCCGGGAGCGTCTCACGGGTGCCGCCGTCATGATGTGCGGCGTCCTGCTCATCGGTCTTTTCGGATAGGACGGGATCTCTTATTTCAAAGGAATTACTTGACAAAAGCGGAAAGATTTGTCTATTTGAGTTGCAACTAAAGGTATTGTTCCATGATTCTTTCATAAGGGTGAAACGAATGAACCCCGGAACAGGAGCCTGTCTATGGATCCCCAGGAAAACCGCCGCCATAAACGAATTCCCCTCGTCATGCCCATCTGCGGAAAATGTCTCCTGAAAATGTTTCAGGGGACCCCGTTCCGGGGAGAAACGCTGGACCTGAGCTATGGAGGTCTCCGCATAAAGACCCGGGGCGACGGCGCATTCAGGGCGGGGCAGAAAATAAAATTCAGGACCCGCCTGTATAAAGGCGATTTCCTGTTAAAAGGCCAGGGCGTCGTGTGCTGGGTGAACGGCCGGAAGGTCCCCGGGGCCTCCGCCGTGATGGGTGTCCGGCTCACCCGGATCCGGCACTACAGCACCTGGTGTGAACGGGTCGAAAGAGGGTTGCTCGGCGCGCCCGGAAGCCCGGGCGAGCCGGTGAAAGCCTGATCCCGGCGTCCTCCCCTGTTTTTTTCTTGTTTTTCTCCTCCCGGATCCATATCATGTCCAGTTTTGAAATAGAAATTCCCGGCGCGATACGCCGTTTGGACACGGGCGTCCCGCCTTTCGGCGCGCCCGTCGAAGGCAGGCCTCTTTGTCCGTTCCGGGAAAATCGGACCATCAGGATGAACATGAAATGAACGCGCGAAAGAAAGATTCCCGGCCCCCGGAAAAGGTCTGGCGGCTTCTGGACACGCCTCCCATGACGGGTGCCGAAAATATGGCTCTGGATGAAACCCTCGTCGAGGTCAGGGGAAGGGGCAAATCGCCCAATACCATCCATTTCCTTCAGTTTTCACCCAGAACGGTCCTGGTGGGCTTTCACCAGTCCGTGGAGGAAGAAATCCGCACCGGGTATTGCCGGGAACACGGGATCGACATCAACCGGCGCATCACCGGCGGCGGCGGTCTTCTTTTCGATGAAACCCAGCTCGGCTGGGAAGTCATCTGTGACAAGGCGTTTTTCGGCGTTTCCCTTCCCGGAACACGGCTTTTCAGAAAACTGTGCGACCCGGTGGTAACGGCCCTGGAACTCCTGGGGGTCCGGTCCGCCTTCCGGCCCAGGAACGACATCGAGGTCAACGGCCGGAAGATATCCGGGACCGGCGGGACCGAATCCGACGGCGCCTTTCTTTTCCAGGGGACCATGCTGACGGATTTCGACGTGGATACCATGCTCAGGAGCCTCAGGATCCCCGTCGAGAAACCGAAGGCAAAGGAGATCGACTCGGTAAAGGAACGGGTGACCTGCCTCAAGTGGGAACTCGGCTACACGCCGCCCCTCGACCGGATCAAGGCGGCCATCCGGACCGGGTTCGAAAAAGAGCTGGGAATCCGG
This sequence comes from uncultured Desulfobacteraceae bacterium, assembly GCA_964501805.1. Classification (GTDB taxonomy): domain Bacteria; phylum Desulfobacterota; class DSM-4660; order Desulfatiglandales; family Desulfatiglandaceae; genus CAZCVB01. The sequence continues at coordinate 2,448 of CAZCVB010000176.1, forward strand.
CTGGTGCCGGGCGGCCTGACCGAACTGGAGAAACGGCTCTTCCGAAAAAAGCTGAAATACTTCCAATCCCCCGCCTGGATCCATCTCGTAAATCCCCGTTTCAACCGCCACGAGGTGGTCCAGGCGGCCTACAAGGCGGAGGCGGGATTTGTCCGTTTCACCGTGGTGGTCAACCTCCCCCGGAAAAAGATCAAGGACATCTATATCACCGGAGATTTCCTCTCTTTTCCCACCCGCGCGCTCTTCGACATGGAAGCGGCGCTCCGGGGAAGGCCCTTTGAACGGGAGGAACTGCACGGGATTATCGAGCGGTTTTTCAAGGAAGAAAAGATCCGGATCCCGGGAATGACCTGCGAGGACTTCCTGAAGCCCGTGGACCAGGTGCTGGAAAAATTCGCCATTTCCCGGTACGGAATCCCTCTGGAATACTGCAACCTCATCTCCGTTACCAACGGCTCCTTTGAAGAGGTCCTCAGGAAAAAACCGCCGGTCCTCCTGCTGCCCTACTGCTCCAAGCTGACCTCCTGCAACCTGAGATACGAAAAAGGGTGCCGGGTCTGCGGCAAATGCACGGTGGGGGCCGCGTGGGCCATGGGAAGGGCCATGAAAATGAAAAGCATCTCCATCGTGAGTTTCGAGGACCTGATGGTGGAACTGGAACGGCTGAAATCCGCCGGTGTTCCGGCCTTTATCGGGTGCTGCTGCCAGCCGTTTTTCAACAAACACGTGGATGACTTTAAAAAAGCCGGCCTGCCGGGGATCCTCCTCGACATCGACAACACCACCTGCTACGAGCTGGACCAGGCCAAGGAGGCCTATGCCGGGCGGTTTGAGAGCCAGACCGAGGTCAATCTCGATTTGTTGAACATGGTGCTGAACGCCGACGTATCGGCCCCGGATGAGGGCGGCGGGGCCTTCGCATGAAGACGCTTCCCTGTGATATCCTCGTGGCGGGGGCCGGCCCGGCCGGGTCCGCTGCGGCCCGGAGCGCCGCCCTCGCGGGCCTCCGTGTCCTCGTGGCGGAACGGCGTCCCGCCATCGGCGTTCCCGTGCGGTGCGCCGAGTACATCCCCGCGCCCCTCCTGGGAGAGGCCGGCGCGGGCCGGTCCTTCGTTGTCCAGCGCGTCAGGGGGATGCGCACCATCCTTCCGTCCGGGGAAACAAAGGAAACGGCCGCACCCGGGTTCACCATCCACCGGGACCGATTCGACCGGTGCCTGGCCGACGCCGCCAGGAAGGCCGGGGCGCGGTTCCTCCTGAATACAAGGGTCCTTTCCCGGGACGGCCGGGACGTGATTCTCAAAAGCGGGGCCGGAGCGCTTCTGCGCGCAAGACCGGGGGTGATCATCGGTGCGGATGGCCCCCATTCCACCGTCGGCCGGTGGATCGGATCGGTCAACCGGCGCCTCCTTCCCGCCGTCCAGGTCCGGGCCGTTCTCGCCCGGCCCATGGAAATGACCGAGGTCTATTTCGACCGGCGGTTCTTCGGCGGTTATGTGTGGCTGTTCCCCAAGGGCCATGAAGCCAATGTGGGACTGGGGAGCCGGCAGGACCCTCCCCGACGGTCGTCTCCCCGGAAACTGCTGGAATATTTCGTGGACCGGCTCATCAGGGAAGGGAAGATCCGGCGCGTCACCGGGAAATATTTCGCCGGCTGGATCCCGGCCGGTCCCCCCCGGAAGGTGACCGGAGACCGCATCCTGCTCGCGGGGGACGCCGCAGGACACACCCATCCGATTACCGGGGCGGGCGTGTTCCAGGCCGTGGCGGGCGGCCGGATGGCCGGTGAGTGGGCGGCCAGGGCCGTGGAGCAAGACCGGCCGGAGATCCTGGCCGGATATGAATCACAGTGGCGGGACCTGTTCGAAGACACCCTCCAGAGAGCGGCCGACCGGCGGCGGCTCCTGGAGGAACAATGGGAGAGACTGGATGACATCATCAGGTACTGCTGGATCGCCTACCGGGAATATTACAGGCCCGTTGGCGGAGAAGCTGAAACAGGCCGGAGACCTGTCCCGTAAAACGTTCGGGGACGCCATTACCTTTTTCCTCCCCGGGATGTTTTCCTGCGACGGGGTGAGGGGAAACTACCCCGCCATCTCCCTCACGGGGACACGATGCGCCCTGAACTGCGACCACTGCCAAGGCATCCTGCTCCGGTCCATGATCCCGGCCACGACACCGGCCCGGCTGGCGGAGACATGCGCCCGGCTGTGGGATCAGGGGGTCTTCGGCGTCCTGATCAGCGGGGGGTGCGACAGGGAAGGACGCCTGCCGTGGCGCGACTTCATCCCGGCCATCCGGGACATCAAGCGGAAAACCGGGCTCTTCATCTCCGTCCACAGCGGGCTCGTCGACGATGACACGGCGCACCGCCTCAGGGACGCGGGCGTCGACCAGGCCCTCATCGACATCATCGGGCTGGATGAGACCTACCAGCGCATCTATCATGTGGATTTCGGGATTGAGCGGATCGTTTCGTCCATGGAATCCCTGAACCGGGCCGCCTTGCCGGTGGTCCCCCACATCGTATGCGGGCTTCACTACGGCGAGATCCGGGGGGAAAAGGAGGCGATCCGCATCCTCTCCGGTTTTGACGCGGCGCAGGTGGTCATCGTCTCCCTGATGAGACTCTCCAGGGACCAGCGACCCCGATTCGCCCTGCCCGCCGCAGAAGCGGTCGCGGACATCA
>CAZCVB010000177.1:0-5102 GCA_964501805.1 uncultured Desulfobacteraceae bacterium
ACACCGGTTACATAGAGGATCACCCCTGTTTTCATCTTCTATCACCTCCTTTCCCGTTAAGCTCATTTTCCAAAAAAAATCCCCGAATCGATATAAAACCGATCCGGGGATTTCCCTTTTTTATCCGCTAGATCACAACAAAAACAATGACACTACCCCTGTCCTCGAGGATCATGTCACACATTCAGGCAGGTCTTCTGACTCACGGATCATCCTACTTACCGCGCCTTCCCGTGAATTAACTCACAGTGGCATATGACGGCTTTCGTCCCCGATTACAGCGGCGGGCCCGTCCCCGATTCTCACGGGGTTCCCTGTTCGGCCAATATAAGGCACCTGAATATTTTTTTGATAGCAAAGCCAGGAAAAAATGTCAACGAAAATCAAGAGCCCAAAAGAATCCTCAAGGGCATCGAAAAATCAATGTCGAACCAAAATACCGAAACGATCTGCTATATGTTGTGGTAACGCCAGTCAAGTGGATACCCAAATTAATCCACTCCTATGGATATATCGGTGTTTTGATTGGGACGTTTCTGGAAGGGGAAACCACCCTTCTCATAGCGGCCTTTGCGGCTCATCAGGGATACATGGAATTGCCGTATGTGATGGTTGCCGCCTCCATCGGAAGCCTTTGCGGGGACCAGGCGTTTTTCTGGCTTGGCCGGAAACGTCGGGATAAAACACTGGACAGGCATCCTTCCCTTTCCGGAAGAATTGCGAAGGCCCAAGCGCTTATGGAACGGTATCGAACGCCCCTGATGTTCCTCTTCCGCTTCATGTACGGGCTTCGAACGGTGATTCCCTTTGCAATCGGAATGAGCAAGATGCCGGAAATGAAATTTATCACCTTCAGCGCCGTGAGTTCGATGGTTTGGGCTGTCCTGGTGGGCGAGGCAGGATTTTTATTCGGAAATGCACTGGAAATCTTGATGGGTGATATCAAGCGTTATGAATTGCTTGTGCTCCTGGCCATAGCCGGAATAGGAGCTTTTATATGGGCCCTTTGCCTCTATCGCCGGAGAAAAAAACATTCTTCCTCAAGTTGAGCGATTTTAGGATTTGCCAGAGTGCAAGGCAGCGGTGCAGATTCGGTGAACCCAAAAATCCTGCAGATTTTCAAAAAGGATTTGGGTTCAAGGTCCCGGTTACGTGCAAATCCACAGGATCAGGCCGATAAAAAAGGAGGCGGCAACCCCGATGGGAATGGTCCAGCGGAGGATGTCCCCTTCCTTTCCCACGGCGCCGCACATGGGCGTGGCAATGGCGATCTTGAAGGGGGATGAAATCGACCCGATGGAAGCGCCCACGGCCAGGGCCGCGGAAAGCCATGTGGCGGAGATGCCGAACAACGGCGCCGCCCGCACCTGGAGTTCTCCGAACAGCATGAGGGAGGCCACGCCGTAGCCGGTCAGAAAGGTTCCCACCCAGCCCAGAAACGGCACGAACAGAGGATACAGGTGCCCGGCCCACGCCTCGAGTCCGCAGGAGAGGACCATGGGAACGTTGTGGCCCGGATCCAGATGAAGGAACCCCGGCCCATAACCGGAAAAGGCGATCATCTGACCCATGGCACCGAAAAGCCCCATTGCCACAACGGCCCGCCAGGCCTTTGACATGCCGTTTCGGATGATGCCTTTCAGGTCTCCGGGGGGCACCCTGTAAAGCCGGACCGAGAGGAAAAAGGCCAAGAAAAGATAGAGATATGCGGAAAAGAGCGGACGAAACGTGACGGCATGGACAGGGATCACCCGCACCGTTACGGTGAGGCGCTGAAAGGTGAATTCCCTGAAAACGGGCACGCTGTTCACCAGGAGAAGACACCCGAGCATCAAAAGAAACGGGGCCAGCGCCTTCAGGATCTCCCGGTTGAACCGAAGCCCCTTTCCGCCCACAAGGACAAGCCCTGCGATCAGTCCCAGACCCGCCGCCATCCCCGAGAGAGAAACGCCCAGGTAGATGGCCGCTGCCAGCGCGGCGAAACCCAGGAACAGGCCGCAGGAGAGCGCTGTGAGCATTCCCCGCCACCGGCCGTGCGGCGAGGCGGGCAGGAAAAACGGCACAACGGCGGCCATGGCGAGGACCGCGGGAATCGAAAGCCAGGCCGAGGCGATCCCCAGTTCGGCCTCCGGAATCCCGGTGATCAGCGAAAGCACGGTAATAATAATTCCCGCCATCTCCAGGGTCATGAGCCCGGAATAGCCCACGATGGAGAGGGCGGCCGAGCCCACGGGCGATACGCCCGAGGCCCTGAGCATGGGCGCAATGACGGGCTCCGCGATAACGCTGGCCCCTTCCATGAAATTGCACACGCCCAGGGAAATCAGAAGGTTCCGGTGATAGACGTTCCGCACGCCTCCCATGAACCAGTCCGCGATCATCCGGAGAGATCCCGTGTGCATGAGCAGGGTGGAAAGGAGGATCCCGGAAGATATCACCAGGAGAAGGGGGAGGGTCGTGAACACCCCGTCGAGCGCCGCTAAGAGGACCACGCTGAACGGGGTCCCGAACACCCCCGTCATCAGGATGAGGGTAAAGAGAGATCCCCAGATGGACAAAAAAAACGCCGACATCCTGAAGCCCACGGCCAGGAGGGTCAACAGGAGCACCGGCGTCCAGCATAAGACAAAAAGGCGCGTTTGCATCTCATTCTCACCGGGGAGCTCCTTCGGGAAGCGGGCGCCGTCCCGGGGCCGGGTAACCGCTCCCGCCGGCTCCGTTACGCAATGTAAACCGGTTCCCGGAGGATCAGTTCAACGGCGGATGCCGCGCCCAGGGCGAGTCCCGGGTGTGTCTCCGCCAGGCTGGAGATCTGCCGCAGGTGATCGGCCGTCCGCATGACCAGGGAGGCCACGTCGCCTTCGGTAATCGAAACGCCTTCCAGGAGCGTGTCCCAGGGCATGCCCCTGGCCCACAAAAAAAGGACGGCGGCGGGGCCGAAAGAGAGCGGCGGATCACCGAATCCCCTCTCCCGTTTCAGTTTCCGGATCGGTTCGATGGCCTCGAGAACGCGTCCAAACGCCTTTTCAAGCGAGTCGAGATTCCGGATCCGGTCCATTTTCAGCTCCACCTCCTGGTCCCTGTCCCACACGAACGGGGCCAGGATCCCCGCCAGGATATCGGGGGATATCCCGCTGAAAGCCCCTTTCCGGATGGCCTCCGCAATGAGAAGCGGTTGGTCCAGGCGGAGTTTCGAGGCCCATCGGCCGTCCGGGGTGAGCCGATCCTCCACATCTACGAACCCGGTCTCTTTCAGAAAACGGAGGTGCCGCCGGAAGCTCAGCCAGAGCCCGTCCCCCGTTCCTTCCATGGCACTCGCCAGGGACCTGGATTCCGCCAGAATCGCGGCAAGGGCCCCTTTCTTTTTTCCCTGGCACATCTTCAGGTGAACACAATCCTCGCAGGGGAGATCCAGGCCGCCGTCCCGGGCGCCCCCGCCCGAATCCCCGTCCGGGAGCACAACGGGAGAAAGGTCATCCGTGGAAACGGCCGCCAGGCGCTGCGCCCGCTCCCCGGAAGAAAGGCTGCCGGAAAGGTCGACCTGCTGATGGTACACGACACGAATCTCCCCGGGAGCCACCGTCACGGGGCGGGGCGGGCGCTTGCGGTATCCCCGGCGGCTTTTGATGCGACAGGCCGTTATCGACGGGGACGTCTCATCCTTATCTGATACTTCAAGTATGGCGTATATCCCGCCGTTTTTATGTAGGAAAATTTTTCCTTTTGAAAGATATGGGATCCATTTGGAGGTCTTTTTTGCCCGCCGCTGCGACCGGCGTTCCTTTTGAAGTTCCTCCCGTTTCCGGATGTTTTCCATTACCTCGAACGGGTCATCCGGATCACAGAGCGCGGAATGGAGGAGCTGTTTCAACTCGGTCCGCAGGGCCTCCAACCGTTTACCCGCCTCCCTTCCCGATCCTCTTTCCTGGAAGGCCGCGAACGAACGGGCCAGCAGGTCCCTGACCTCCGGCGGCGTATGGGAAAGAAGCAGGTTCAGGGTCATGGAAAAATTGATGTGGATCCGGCTCAGAATCGGTTCCGGCGAGGCAGACTTCAGCGCGTGGATAAGGCCGGGATCCTGGTGCCGCCCCGGAATGACCAGGACGAATCCGATCTGATCCTTTCCCCTCCTCCCGGCCCGGCCGATCATCTGGTGAAGCTCGGTCGCCGTCAGGTCGACGAACTCGCGGCCGTTGTACCGGTCGCTCTGGACAAGGACCACGCTCCTTGCCGGAAAATTGACGCCCGCCGCCACCGTGGACGTGGAAAAGATCGCCTCCAGGTGGCCCCGGTTCATCATCTCTTCCACGAGGACCTTCCAGTAAGGCAATTGCCCGCCGTGGTGGGAGCCCACCCGGGAGGCCATGAGGGCCTTCAGCTGCCGGTGGCCCTCCAGGTGAGGATATTCCTTCAGGAAGGCCCTGAGGGTCCGCTCCATGCGGATCGCGTCTTCGGAACGGACCTTTACCCGGGGACAGTCCATAAGCGCCCGGTCACATTCGGCACGGGACTTGAGAAAAAATATGGTGGGCAGGAGGTTGAACTTTCTCAGGCACCGGATCAGGTTTCCGAATTCCGTTTTTCCCCGGCGTCCGGCCCGGCGGCCTTCCCTTGAATCGGTGAATTTCTTTACCCTGGGGCTGAGGCGCCGTCCCTGTCCCAGCGGAACCAGCCGGCCGTCCGGGAAAAGAAACAGGGCCTCCAGGGGAACGGGCCGGTCCACGGACAGGACCACCCGGTTGGGCACCCCCCGGATCGATTCGAGCCATGCGCACACCTCGTCGCCGTTCGAGACCGTGGCGGAAAGGAGCAGGAGCCGAATCCTGGAGGGAAGATAGATCAGCACCTCCTCCCACACCACCCCCCGGTCCGGATCGCTCAGGTAGTGGGCCTCGTCCAGGATCACCAGGTCCGTGCCGAGGCTGGTGCCGTGGTGCATGGCGTCGTACAGTTCATTCCGGAGGATTTCGGTGGTACCGACGATCACCGGGGCATCGGTGTTTTCCTTCCGGTCCCCGGTGACGATACCGCAGTAGGAGGATCCGAATTCCCCGCAGAGTTCCCGGTAAATGGAGTTGGACAGGGCCTTGAGGGGCGAGGCG